>NZ_BFAY01000006.1:0-300000 GCF_003112675.1 Leptospira johnsonii
AACAAATCGGTGAGTCACGCTACTCTATATGTTTTCGAAGAGACTTTCTCTTCTTCTTTAATCCCTAACATCCTAATTTAGTTTATAATCTGAGATGATTCTCAATGTGAGTCACATTGTTGGAGTTCCTACAGGGGAGTTGAGATCGCCCCCACCCAGATTCGGGTGGAGGAGGCGGGCTTGTGGGAGAAGTCATTCCCCCTATATACTAAAATCCTTAAAACTGCAATCCCAATTTTCACCCAACACTCATGTTGGAATTCCAACAAATGACTCCAAAGTCTAAATGTGTTTTTCATAAGAAATAACTTAAACTTAACATAATCCTAAATGAATTTCCTTAAATTCTTAAGATCTTTTGCAGGAAATTTTTTGAATAAAAAGTATGTTATTCGTCTTTAGTAATATTAGAAGGTATTTACATACTTTTTGTTGGATGCAAACGGATACCTGGAAACTTGCAATAGGCGGACTAACGGTAATATTTCCGTTAATCTATTTTCTACCTAGCTCATCTTCTGGAATGATGGAAGCGGACAGAAGCCTTCCGGAATTTTGGTTAAATGAAGGAGATGGTAAAACTACAGATTTACGCAAGACTCTAAGCGGGAAAGAAAATCTGGTCTATTTCGGATATCTAAGTTGCAAGACTGTTTGTCATGGCAGTTTGAAAAAATTGAAAAATCTCATTTCGGCAAAAAGTAATCTAAGACTAGTATTCGTAAGTTTAGATCCAGAATTTGATACTGAAGAACGTTTTGAAAAATATTTTTCCGATCTAAAAGCAGAGACTAAATTTATTCGATTAGAATCAAGGGGTAGGGCTTTCTTACTTGCCAGGCTTTTCGGGAGCATGGTGTTTTCTTCAGATACAAATGGAGATATAGAACATCCTGATTCCGTCTTTTGGGTCAATTCTCAAGGAAGGATCAAAGGATTAATTTCCGAATTTGATAAACATTGGGATCAGAATCCAAATGAACTTATAAAATTCATAAGCAACGAAAAAGAACAAAAGTCCCAAATTAATTAAGCGATTCATAATAAACGAAAATACAAACCGGGGATCGTTTGAAAGATCTAATCCCCAAAAACCCGAAAATTGAACCTATAAATAAAATCCCTCCGGGAAAAAATATGAATCAGCTCCATTACAAACAAAATATACAAGATTTAGCCAGGCTGAAATTCAAGGAAGAGACGACAAAAGTAGATCGTTTCTTCTACATCCTTCTCTTAGCCCATATTCCTTTTGCATTCTTATTATCTTTAGAATATGGAACCTGGAAGTTCGTGCTAAAGTCTTCCATGGTAATCGTAATACTTTCCACCATCGGTTTTTCCTTCTTAAGGGGGTCATATTTATTAAGGATCTTAAACGCCGTACTCATTATGGCTTGGTCTGGGATACTGATCCAGTCCCAGTTTGGAAGGATAGAGATGCATTTTCATGTCTTCGTTGCGTTGGCTTTTCTTCTCTATTATAGAGACTGGAAAACACTTCTACCCGGAGCATTATATATCGCGGTCCACCATGGCTTATTGTCCTTATGCCAGAGCATAGGATACAAAATTTCCGAAACTCCTATAATAATATTCAACTATGGTAATGGCTGGGATATCGTGCTATTACATGCAATTTTCGTAATTTTCGAGACAGGAATACTAATATACTTTTCTATAACCTTCAGAGAGGAATTTTTAAACCAGGCAATGAACCTGGCGGAATTGGAAGAAGTCCGAAAATTTAATGTTTCCATCCAGGGAGAAGTCAGAGAAAAATCCGAATCTGTAAACAGTATTTTAGAAAGTTTAGTCCAGAGCTCATCAACAGTAGCGGATAAAACGACTGACCAAGCAAATAATCTAGAAGAAATCAATGTCAGTATGAATCAGATCTCTGATGCAGTCTCCGATGTATCTGATTCTGCCAAAAAACAGCTAGAAGCAACAAGCACTCTGGAAAATTCTTTCCAAAATTTAGAGGTCAGTTTCCAGGAAATGGAAGCCGGGCTTGTTTCCACAAAGGCTTTATTCGAGACAGCATGGAAACACGCGAGAGAATCGGAAGAAAGTCTAATGGCGATCGAAAAATCCATCAAAAGAATTGAATCTAGCTCTTCCAGTACTACTGCGAAATTAGGGACGATTACTGATATTGCTGATAAAGTAAATCTTCTCGCCTTAAACGCATCCATAGAGGCAGCAAGAGCAGGAGAACATGGAAGAGGTTTTGCGGTGGTCGCAGATGAGATCTCAAAATTAGCGGACCAAACGGCTAGCACTATTAAAGAAATCTCCAGACTGATCCGCGATGGTAAAGACGAGATGACCAAAAACACGGATATAGTTCAGACAGGTACAAAAACCATCTCCTTGATCTTGGACGATGTGGATTCTATCAAAGAAAGCCTAGATTCTTTCTTTTTACTTTTGGGAAAACAAACGAATATCAGGGTTACAGTGGCCGGTGCTCTGTTCAATGCGGGAAAAATTTCCCAAAACGTTCACCAAGCTACGGAAGCGGAAAAGAAAAGTCTGGAAGAGATTCGAAACTTTCTTGATCGGATTCAAAATTCGAACGCGGTCATTGCAACGAAAGCTGTTGAGGCTGCGGACCAGGCAAGAAAATGCGAAGAATTAAGCGGTTCTTTACAAAAACAGGTCCACGAATTTAAGGCATAATAAACTTCAATACCTAAACTGGAAATTTATCCAAAAGTACGGAAAGAATTTTCCAATCCGCAAAATTTTTCGTTTGAAATATTTTCTTTCCAAAAGGAAAGTTCCTATTTGTTTTCGGACCTTACCATGAAAAAGTTTCTGTTTATCTCCGCTTCCGCATTAGCCGTTGCGGTATTTTTAGCAATTCCAGGCACAATTAGCTCCCAAAGCGGCGATATCGAAGCAGCAATCCAAGCTGCTTGCAACCGTTTGGTCGAAGGCGGACTGTACAAAAGCTGCAAACCGGCGCCAGGATTCTCACTCGGACAAGGTTACTACAGCCAATCCGCTCAAATCAAATGCCAATGTGAGAACAAATCAGACAACGGAAAAACGATCGTTACCATTTCGCTCTGGCAAGGATATTGATCCTTCCAAATTGGATCCCGGCTTGGTTTTCCAGAGTTTGAAATTTTGATTCTGGAAAAGTCAGGCTTATGTCCAATAGCTCTAAAGAAAGAGTTACTTATTTCGGACATTTTTTCTGCTCCTTTCTTTTTGCGACGATATTCGAAATCACATCTTTGATCACATCCTTATAGTAGTATTGTCCTTCATTTTGGTCTTCTCCCGCCCAAAAAAAGAAAACCAAAGGCAGCCAAAGCCAAGATTTGACCTCATGTAGATACGTTTTCTTTAATAACAATTTCTGGTCTTCAAAAACGGAAACATCGAAACTTTCAAACGCAGTCAGTCTACTAGGTAAAATGCTCAATGTCATTGTAGAAAGAAGTCTTCCTGCATATCCAATCCCTGAATAACTGATCTTATTATTGATCTGAATAAATATTCCTTTTTGAACCTCCGTCCCTTGTTTATCGTTTGAGGCAAGAATCCCTGATTCATTAAAAACCTCCTTTGCCATTACGTCCAGAACTGGGTGAGATTGGCCGTTGTATTTATCTTCCGTAACCTTGATATTCGTCCGTTTACCGTCAGGAGATTGTTCGGTATTGATATCAGGAGGAAGCCCGTTAATCAGAGTTTTAAAGGAAACAACGCTAAGACAGGAAGAAGGTTCCAAACTATTTCTGGAGAGAGCCGGATCTAGCGTATGATAATAAAGACAATTGAAACTTATACTTGTTAGTAACCCAGTAAGGAAAATAGAAATGATAGGAGTTTTCATAATCTGCCATTGTGAATAGACTTAAGTCGACTTGGTCAAGAATAGTAAATAAATTATAATCAAAATTTGTTTGCCTGAGAGTGCAGAATCTAAGGATCCCTGTTTTTTTAGTTACTGATACCCGATCTAATGCGACATAATACCTATTATCGGAAGTTGGAGATTGTGGGCCAGAAAAGAAATGCTGCAATATTTACGAACTTTCGCCCATGCACGGCATGCAACCAATCCTCTTAACAATCCCCCAAATCCGTCGAAGTGCCTACAAAATCTCAAAAATCACTCAGATCATCATGCAAGATCAGGTCGTCCAGATACACATTTGCATAATCAGTTCGAATCCCAGAAGTTCCCCAACTGAAAGTTCCATCTGTGATAGACAATTGCAGAACATTATCCACGTAAAAATCGATATGGTTTCCGATCGCAACTAGGGTTAGTTTGTACCATTGTTTTGTTTGGAAAGACTTTGGATTTCCTGCCAGATCCTTTAAAGTTCCCGTTGCCAAGGTTGTATAAGTCCCACAGAGTTTTTTCTTAAAATATACAGTTCCGTCGCTTCGGAGAGATGCCACATAGAGATCATTTTCGGTTCTGTATCTTGTAAATAGATGAATTCCTTGCCAACTGTCAGTAGCATCCTGCCAGGAATCTATATAAAACCTAGCCTCTAATGCTTGGTCCGTCCACTTCACCCGAGAGCCATTATTCAAACCCTGGATCAGCATCCTGAAATTATAATCTTCCGTTTTTGCCCTCTTATAAACCCCGCCGGAAAGATGTTTGGATACCAAGGTCCCGGAAGTAACTTCAATATGAGATTGCAACGCTTTGTTAGAACTTGCTTCTATTATGGCCCCGTCTGCATAAGTTTCGAAACCTTCGAACGAGACTCCTGCTGGCGTTTGCCAAGGATAGACTTCGCTGGATCCGCTGGGATAATAACCTGTTCCGGGAAAAAATTCGTAAGTTCCAGGAGGATTACAGGAACTCGCCTCCAGTTGGTTGATTGTATGGAAAGAAGGATCTAAAACTTGTTCCAGAATGAGATTCGTTCCAAAGTCAAAAACGCCTAAATACAGGAAACTAACAAAGCCTAACATTCTAAAGGTGGAAGTCATCTTGTCACCCATCCATTTATTTTCGATCCGAGATCAAATCCCTTCTACTTTCAAAAGTCAAGCCGTTAATTAGTATTACCGCGAATTGCTATCTTCGCTTAATCCTTCCATTAAATATTCTCTGATTTAAAATGGAATCCAGAGAAAAGCGGCCTGCTCCGGATAAATATAGAAATAAACATCCGAGTGCCTGTGAATACTCGGATCGGATCTCATGCAGAACTGCCCAGATTCCGAGAACCGGTGGCGCTTGAGGCGGCGGTAACGGAGAAGTTCCGAATAAAAGAGGCAATTTAGTAAGATACATCGCAACTATCATCTCAGTAATAAATACAATACTTAAAGGTTTTGTTAAAATTCCCAGTATCAGCATTGTTCCTCCGATAATTTCTAAACCACCTATAAATGATGCAGTCAGGTCTGGATACGAAAATCCTAACTTCGTAAATCTCCCGATTCCTTGATTTAAATAGAGGAATTTAATGACCCCTTCCCAGATAAAAACACCTCCTACAAGAATCCGGATAATAATATGATTCCTATCATCCTTATCTTCCATGCGAAAGAAATGATTCATTAAATTGCTCAGATACATAGTTTTTCCTTTGGTTTTTGCATTGGTTGAATTACATACCTTTGCTCTATAAACTGTTTTACACTTAGATGATGAAAAGATATGAAAAGTAGAAAGAATACAATAAAGCCTGAATGAACGATAAAATTAGGAGTTTAAACTCCTCTGTGAAAACCTAACACAAAATTTTCTTTCCCCTTTTCATTCAAGTTACCCCTCTTTTCCTCCACTTTAGTCTAATAGATTGTTATACTCACATTTTCTTGCTTATTGAATGAACCATAACCGATTACAAGAGGTAATATATTCATTAGACCGTATTACAAATTGTGAATAGACCGGTTTCTATTTCCAAAATCCTGCTGAGACTTCAGTCGGTCTTACATTTTTTATTTAGTATGTAATCAATTAATTACTTAAAATATTGAATTCAAAACTTCCAGATAGAAATTTGGTCCTATGCGACCCTCCGTTTCTATTATACTTCCTACATACAACGAAAGCAAAAACCTACCTATTGCTGCGGATAGGATTACCAGATCTTTATCCGATTACCGTCATGAGATCATTGTGGTTGATGACGATAGCCCGGACCATACCTGGGAAGTCGCTGAACATCTTCAGGAAAAGATCCCACAACTTAAAGTGATCCGGAGATTGAGCGGAAAAGGATTATCTTCCGCAGTTCTTACGGGCATGGGCGCAGCAGAAGGAGAAGTTTTCGTGGTAATGGATTCGGACCTGCAACACGACGAGAAAATTCTTCCAGAGATGATCCGTTCATTTTATGAAAGAGATGTCGATCTATGTCTAGGGACAAGATATGCCAAAGGTGGATCTACCGGAAAATGGTCCTTGGCAAGAATTGGGATCAGCAGATTTGCGAATTTTTTAGCAAAAGGTCTTTTGGGTCTACCTGTCTCAGATCCTATGAGCGGATATTTCGGGATCAAACGTTCCGTGTATTCGGATACTAAAAATTCTATCAACCCGAGAGGCTTTAAGATCCTTTTGGAATTTTTAGGCAGAAGTAAAGAAAATCTAAAAATAGAAGAGATCCCTTATACATTCCAGACCAGAATGTATGGAGAAACAAAACTCAATAATTCAGTGATCAAAAGTTTCTTTTTGGCCATCCTGGACATTCGTTTCGGAAAATGGGTCTCACCAACCTTCCTACTCTATTCTCTCGTAGGAGCAAGCGGAGTTCTTGTGAATCTAGTAGGATTTCTGATCGCAGAATTATGCAAATTCCCGGATGTGCAAACCGGCATCTCATTCTTGGATCCTTTTTCACTTTCTGTATTTTTCGGGATAGAACTTTCAATCCTATCGAACTTCTTCTTGAATAACTACTTTACATTTTATGAAAGAAGGTATTCTGGGAAAAATTTGGGATTTGGATTTTTTCTATTCCATTCCGTGAGTCTGATAGGCATTTTGGTTCAGATGTCCGCATTCCACTTTATCTACTATTCCATTTTCAAACAATGGAACGGAACATCTGAACTTACTTTAAAATTCGGTGCGGATATTCTTTCCATACTGACTGCGATGGTCTCGAATTATTTCCTGAATTCCAATCTGACCTGGTCCAAAAAGCCGGAACTAAAGATCTAAAGTTTTAATTGATTTCTTCTCATAGAATTCTTAAATACTAAAGAAGAAGGCTCGGCCTTCTCAATCTTAAGTGATCGGAGAAGAATATGCCCAAGGTGCTCGTTCCTTTTGCAGACGGAATGGAAGAGATGGAAGCAGTCATCGTAGTAGACGTGCTTCGAAGGGCCGGGATAGAAGTAGTTTCTGCCGGAATCTCCACAAATACGATCATCGCTTCCAGAGGAGTAAAATTGGTCTCCGATTCTCTTTTGTCGGAAATAGATCCATCTAGTTTCGATATGATCGTTTTGCCTGGAGGAAACCAAGGCACAAAAAATCTGAACGCGAGTCCCTTGGTCTCGGAAATATTAAAGAATTTCAAAAAGGAAGATCGATGGATCGGCGCAATCTGTGCGGCACCGAACGTTCTACTGACTCATTCCATTCTTCAAAACCAAAAATTCACTGCATTTCCGGGAAGTGTACCCGTAGACGAAAAATACACAGGAAGCAGATTGGAACTCTCAGATAAAATTTTGACTAGCATCGGTCCCGGTTCCGCATTCGAATTCTCATTGAAAATTGTAGAACTTCTCTCCGGAATTGAAAAACGAAAAGAAGTAGAAAAGAACTTACATCTTCCTTCTTAAAATGCAAATATCTCCTGAGATAAAAGATAGGTTCAAGAACTCTAAAAATATCCTCGCACTCACTGGTGCTGGAATTTCCGCAGAAAGTGGAGTTCCTACATTTAGGGGAAAAGAAGGTCTTTGGAAACAATACAGAGCCGAGGAACTCGCAACTCCGCAGGCATTCTCCAGAGATCCTAAACTAGTTTGGGAATGGTATCTCTGGAGAATGGAATTGATCTCCACTAAATCTCCGAATCCCGCTCATTTCGCACTAGCAGAACTGGAAAGGAAAAGATCCGATTTTCATCTCATCACACAGAACGTGGACGGTCTTCATAAAAGATCCGGTTCCGAAAAGATCATTGAGATCCACGGAAATATTTTTAGGAATAGATGTACCAATTGTAATCGAAAGTACGACTCAGATGTTTCTAAACTCAAAAATTCTACTGGATGTCCGAACTGTAAAAGTATAGTTAGACCAGATGTTTTATGGTTTGGGGAAAGTTACGATACGGATCTATTAAATCGTGCCGTATCACTCGCAGAAAGATCGGAACTTCTTTTTGTAATCGGATCTTCCGGCGCTGTGGGAATTCCAGTCGAACTTGCCAGGATAGCCAAAGAAAATGGAGCATTCGTGATAGAGATCAATATTGATCCAAGCGGTTATAGCAAATATGCGGATCTATTCTTACAAGAAAAAGCTGGAGAAATTATCCCTGAACTTATTTCTTACTTTGTTTGATCTTTTGGAAATGTCTCTTCTAACTTTTTAAAGATATAGTCTCCAAAGACCGGAAAACAATTCGGGGACATATGACCAGGATCCGCAAATTCTTCGCAATTATAATCAGGATCCTCGTTCATATTCCAGAACGCAGTCCCTGTTTCTTCGTTAAACCGCTCCACAATAGGTTTCCAAACTTCCATTGGTGTTTTGAGGCCTTCTGAGGTTTCAACCTTTCTTGTCATATAGAGATTAAAATAAGGACGAGCCACTTTTACCCAAATTGTGGCATAAGGAACTTTATATTCTTTCAATATATGGATAGAATCCTTTTGCATTTCGAACATACTACTATGAAATGTATAAGGCTTCAAATAAGAGGAAAAATCCGTCTCGGAAGCCTGGATAAGTTGCTCATCCGTATGTTTCTGTTTAACAAGTTCTCTCGGAGTGCTTCCCCGGTCTTCCTTTAGCATAGTTAGTACTTTTTGGACTGCTGCCTCATATACCTTTGCTAAAGCGGAAGAATTTTGCATTCTTTCCGAAATCCTCCAGAACTTAGGCCTGTCTCTGTAGGTATGAAAGAGATGTTTGGAGATAAACACAGATAATTCTTCTCTGGAATACCTAGTCCAATGCCTGAATATAAACTCGGGAGAAAGCCCATAAATCAAAACCTCGTCCAAGGCCAAAACCGGAGTTTTATTATAAATTTCTAATGATTGGTCTAAAAGAACAAAGTCCGGTCTTGTTCCGTCTGATTTAAATCTTTCTACCCAATATAGAAAATAATCAGGAGAACCCCCAGGTACTGAAAAATTATAAAGCACCCAGTCAGGATGTCTTTTTTCAAGTTCTCTGGTCGGAAGTAAGAGAGCTCTAGAATTTCCAAAAAAAACCAATGTCTTTTTTCGAGAAGATGGGTCCTTCTTCAGATATTCTTTTAGATCCGAATACAGATCCTCTTTGCTGATAAAATTCAAATGGGACAACGTATTCGAATAATAATACTGGAAGAACTCTAGAGTGAACAAACGATCTAGCCCCAAAGAGATCAACAGAACAAGAAGAGGAAGAAGTAAGAATGTATTCTTTTTCATAATTATTTCCGGTCTAGAACTGGCAATAGATACAAGCTCCGGAATCCTCCGATAATAAAGCGATTGCAAATACTGTCACCACTCCGCAGGCAACAAGTAGCCAGTCTTTTCCTCTTCCCCATTGCAGTAATAGGTCCTTTCTGGATTGGATCCAATGAAATACAATAAATCCCAAATAAGAATATCCGATCTTTTCAATATTCTTCATAGATTCCAATAAAAAGGGAGAAGGTCCGGTAACCAAGGAAATTGAATTTTCTATCCAACCAAACCCTAAGGATTGTAAAGACGAAGATAGATAATTTTGTGTGTTAGTCACAAGTCCCACAACATGTTGAAGCATTTTAGTTGCAGAGTTTGCTCTGAACAGGATCGCACTGAAAGAGAATAAACAGAATACGAACTGTATCCTTAGGAAATTGAGAATTTTACTTTTGGAATCTTCGTCATTCCAGCCGAACTTGCCGACTAAAAATCTTTCAAATGCAAGTATGACTCCCCAATAGAATCCCCAGGCAATAAACGTATAATCCGCCCCATGCCAGACCCCACCCACTGTCATAGTGATGATCAAATTCAGGTATGTGCGCCATTCTCCTTTTTTACTTCCACCCAAAGGAAAATAGATATAATCTCTGAGCCAGAAAGAAAGACTCATATGCCATCTCTGCCATAACTCTCTCCCGGAAGGAGAGAACAACGGTGCATTGAAATTCTCAGGAAGTTCAAATCCGAAATAGAGACCAACCGCTCTTGCCATATCCGTGAGTCCAGAAAAATCGCAGTATACCTGGATAGCATATCCAAATGCGGCCAAGACCAGAGAAAGATTATCATACTGTCCCGGATTGGAAAAAACAGGAGCGATCACTCCTGCCACAGGATCCGCAATTAGTATTTTTTTGATCAAACCAGAGATCATAAGATAAGAAGCACGAACGATCTTATCCTTGTCAGGGTTCAGATGCCCTATGTTTATAAAATAATCTTTTGTCCTTAAGATTGGCCCTACGATCAGAACAGGGAAGAATATTACAAAACTAAGATACTGTTTCAGCCCTATAATATCATCTTCCGGCTTACGATACGCGTCCACGGCAGCGGCAATCATCTGGAAACTGTAAAAACTCACGGCTAACGGAAGGGAGATCTGCAATATTCTAGGAACTTCGTCAAAGAATGGATACTTAGTAAGATCGAAAAGTATCCTATTTATAAAATAGAAATACTTGAAAAATCCTAGATTGATCGCATTCAAAAGAACGGCAAAGATCATCCAAGCTTTCGCGTTTACGGAAGTCCTTATCTTAAAATAAGCGAAGTAATTGAATAGAACGATAATTAGGAAATGGAGAAAGAAATAGAATCCGCTTAAGATAGTAGAAGAAGCTACTATATAAAAGACACCGCTGGAAATGAGTAAAAAATCGGATCTTTTCTTTTCCGGAAGAAGCCAATAGATAGAATAAACGATAGAGAAAAAAACGAAAAATAAGATCGAATTGTAGAGCACTCTTTTACTTTCCCTTCTTGAATAGTTCCTTCCAGTAGAGAATCTCTCCCGGAGAAAGTTTTGCGCCTGAGTCCTTCTCTTCCCGAGCTGGCTTTTCCGCCAAGGCGCTTTCTATTTTTTTTACGAACTCTTCGGATAGTATAGGTTTTGTTCCCAGTCTTTTTGCAAAAGCCAAAATTTCCTGATCGGAAGTCACCACGAATAGATCGGCAGGCCTCGGAGCATATTTGATATATTCCTTGATCAAATCGTCCGCCTTTCTGTCCTGGCTGAAATAAACGTGTATTTTTCCGTACGAATCTTCTTTGGTCTCGTTCCCTTTTTCTTTTTTTCCATCGAAGAATACATGAACCTTAGGACTTTTCAGTTTAGAAGAATAAGATTCCAAAATTCTCAAGAGACCTACTCTGGCATCCCTCAGTCGATTGGAATACATATACTCTTCCAATTCAGGAATTTTGTAAATCAGATTGAAACCGTCTACGACTAAATGCATCCCTTTAAAACTAGTGACCAGAATGTATGTTTTGGAAAAACTTGTAAACACCGAACCGAATCGGACAATGGCACATGGTGGAAGCAAATTCCCAACCGGCAAAATCCTCTAAAATCCGAAACTTCATACGAACTGTAAAATATTGGAGAAGTGTTTTACCAGGTACTGCAAGAGATTATTTTCTTTTGGGCTTGGCCGCAATCGACGTATTCTTTTTATTATTCGTAAACTCCTATAAAGAATTCATCCATAAAGATATCCCAGCCTATGTTCTCGCATTCGATCTATTCGTCATATTTTTATGGGGCATAGAAGTTTGGATCAAGGTCCGACAAAAAAAGGACATCAAAAAATATCTGAGGACCAATTGGTACGAACTTATTGGCATAATTCCTCTTTATTTCCTCCGACCATTTCTACTGTTAAGAGGAGTAAAACTCGCAATTGCATTTTATAGGTTCGGGACATCGGGCCAGAACGTAAGCGAGGTTCTGACAAGAGAGATCACATTCAGATTTAGAGATGTGATCGTGGACACAATAGCGGATGCGGTATTTCTCCACTCTTTGGAAAGAGTGGAAGAAGTGATGCTAAGACTAGATTATAGCCAGCTTGCAAAAGAAGCCATCTCCAAACATAATGACCAACTCAACTCCAAGGTAAACGAATCCTTACAGTCCAAGTTCTTATTGGAAGAATTATCCAAGATTCCTTTCATGTCTCAGGTCTCTCATAAATTGGGAGAAGACATAGGAAGAATGATCGCAGAAGTTCTGGAAACTGAAGTGATCGGCGATATCATGAAAGATATCACTGCAAATATCTTAAAAGAGATGGCCGAACACGTAAAAAAACTTCCGTTAGAGAGAATCACGGAACCGAAAGAGGAAATACCTTCTCCGCCTTCGATCCCGGAAACTTAATTAGTTCAGGCAGCACCGCTAGGAATTCTTAAGATCAATACTTGGGTGGTGGACTTGGCAAGAAGTTTACCTTCTTCATCAAAAGCTTCTCCCTCTAGATAGATGTGTTGGTTCCCTCTTGCCACTACCTTAGCTTGCACTGTGATCCTTTGATTTTCTTTTACCATTCGAATATAACTAACGCTTAATTCCAGAGTGGTGGTAGGTTTACCCGCGGCCAAATAACATAATGGACCGAAAGTATTGTCGAATGCAGCCGCTAAAAATCCACCTTGAAAAACTCCCATCGGATTGGAGAACCTAGGCTCCACATAAAAACTGCAGACCATCTCCTTCTTACGTACATAGGAAACGAATTCCCCAGAAAGTTCCTTGAAAGCGGGAGGAGGAACCTTTAGACCTGGGGCGGCCTTTGAAAACTTCTCCCATTCTTTTTGCATATCTTCTAAATCTTTTTGATTCGCCAAGGTTGATCTCCTAGTCTATATTCCGATCTTGTAAAGAAATTGGATTCGGGCAAATTAAAATTGCCATGATTTGGTAACACAACCATTATGTAGGAAAATGAACCCATTCTTTTCCTTAGAAACGAAACTGAAAAACGGCATCCGGACCGCATGGCAGGAACTAGGGATCAAAAAGGAGATCGCTCTAGCGATCGCCGGTGGAGGGATCAAAGCGTTTTACGGACTAGGTTTTGCATATACACTCAGAACCTGGGGAATAAGAATTAAAGAAGTTTCGGGTGTAAGTGCGGGAGCCGCCATGGCAATCAGCACCCTATCCGAAACGGAAGAAGAGAGTTCGAATTATTTCCAAGAACTGACCAAACGAAATCCAAAGAACTTTTACTGGAATAGACTTCTTAGGATCAGTGCTCCATTCCCTCATCATGGAATAGCAAGAAGAACTGTAGAATACTGCCTTCGATTTTCCAAACTCATTTCTAAATCCGCAAAGATCAAGATCCATACAGTAGAGATCCCGAACGAAAGTTTGGACAAAAATAAAAAGGGCCAACCGATCCAAAGGATCCTTTTTGCTAAGGCAGCTTCTATCATCCGCGCATATTTTAAGGATGAGACATTAAGAAGAAAGGGAGAACAACCTTTCGAAGTATTAAAAAAAATGAAAGATTGGGGCTGGAGAGAAAAAGTTTTTACTGAGAAGGACCTAACCGATCCGGAATCAGTCACCCAGATCGTAATGAACTCTTGCTCTGCCTTCCCGGTTTTGCCACTCCAAAGTTATAATGGGAATTATTATCTGGATGGCGGCCTAACTAATAACCTTCTGCTTGAAGACTTCTCCTCCGACCTTCCTAAGATAGGAGTATTCTACGAACCCACAACACTAGTGGGAAAGTCGGCCTCGGTTCTATCGGATACTCTTCTTGTTTCCCCTGAGGGACCATTTATTGAACAGGGATTTGATTATACTAGTCCAAGCCTAGTGAGATATGCATTCGAGACTGGACGCAAGGATGCGGAAGAACAGAAAGAAAGGATCTTAGGCCATCTGGACCCGAACTGGAAAAAACACTTGCATTCTTTTTTCGAACAAATAAAATAATTAACTTGCTCCCTAAAAAAGACAAAGGGCCCCCTCCCTTTCCTTTTTCCAGGAGCTTTAGAACTAGCGAAAACGGTAAATAGAAAACACTCTTCAGGACCTAGGAAATGCCCAAAATCGTAAACCACGAAAAATACAAAGCTGAGATTCTCTCCAAATGTGTGGATATTTTGGCCAGACGAGGGTATTCGGCAGTTTCCATGAGAGAAATCGCCACGGAATTGGATGTTTCCACCGGAACTCTCTACCACTACTTCTCCACTAAAGAAGATATATTTAAAGAACTCGTAAAGTTCGTATTAAATAAGGACATCGAAGAATTACAGGTCTATTCCAAAGGAGAGGACAACCAAACCATCGAAAAAAGGGTAGAAGCACTTTTCACAATGGTAAAGGACAGAGAAACCTATTTCCAAAATCTTCTCTATATCATCTGCGACGTTTCTAGATTAAAAAATCATGAAGAAGAAAAACAACTTATCGCAGAGGCGATGAAAGAGTACGTAACCATCATCACCAAACATCTGGGAATCACGAATCCAAACCTGAACAGACTTCTGATCAGCATTATTTTAGGAACCGTGGGTCAAAGGATCGTAGACCAAGAATCCATCAAACTGGATGAGGTTGCGGAAGTGGTGAAAGACTTTATGGGAGTCGTTCTCGCGAACACTTTTACATTCTAAAATTTTAAGACACAAAGTCTGTTGGAATTCCAACAAGAACTTTGTCAGAAAAATTACTTCCAGAAATTCAAATTATATGATATAGGAGACGGGCGCTCTCCCACGAGCCACTCCCCTCCACCCAAAACTCGGGCGGGGGCAGCGCTTTCAAAGATGTAGGAACTCCAACATTTTGAGAGTATTTTATCTCAAAACTTCTTCTTTTTTACCTGAATAAATATCTCGAATGAGTCCAGAATATTTATCAGTTACGATATGACGTTTCACAGATAGTTTTGCCGTTAGTTCATCTCCAGTTTCGAAAGGTTTAGGCAATAATCTAAAGTCCACTACCCTTTCAAAGGATTTGAATCCGTTTGTAGAAGAGATTGAATTTTTGATCACTCCTTGGATCTTGACTGCACATTTTGCCTCTTCTTCTGCGGAGCTAAAACCCACTCCCGGTTTGTAATTAGGGAAAAATTCTGGATTTGGCACGATCAAAGCGGAAAGATATTTTTGGTCCTGACCGATCACCATACATTGTAGTATGAATTCGGATTGGCTCAGAATATTTTCTATCGGAACAGGTTCCACATTCTCTCCACCTAATAGAACAATGGTTTCTTTTGTTCTACCTACAATTTTCAAACAATTATTGTAAGTCATCAATCCGAGATCTCCAGTGTTGAACCATCCTCCATTCATAACCTTACGAGTATTTTCCTCGTCATGATAATATCCGGACATGACCTGATCCCCTTTTACATGGATCTCACCCTTGATGGAATATCCTTTAGGTCCGCCCTCTTCCGTTGTCCAAAGGATTTTGGAAGTATTTGGATCCACGACTCGGAGAGAAGTTCCCTCATACAAAGGACCAACCGTTCCCATCACTGCCTCATCTAAAATACGAACAGAGATTACAGGAGAAGTTTCAGTCAGACCATATCCTTCCAAGACCTGGATACCTATCGCATTAAAAAATTTGTCCACATGGATCGGAAGAGCTCCCCCTCCGGAAACAGTTCCCTTTAATTTTCCACCGGTAGCTTGACGGATCTTTTTCAGAACGATCAGGTCCAATAGCGTAGCTGGAAGAATATTCAGAATATATTGTAGAAGCTTGAATATCCCCACAAAGAATGAAACGAAGGAACTCCTTCCGGTTAAATCCAATTCTCTAAAGCCCAACCAACGTTTTGCAGACTGAATATTCGAAGAGAAGAATAACGCCGCATGGAATAAACTTTGTTTTACGCTAGAAGACTTTGCCACTGTCGCATAAATCCCCTGGTATACACTTTCCCAAAGTCTAGGAGCCGAAGCCATGAATGTAGGTTTCACTTTTTTTAGATCCTCCTTGAGCGTTCTCACAGAAGAATAATACGTACCCGCTCCGAAATGGATACATACCATCTCGAACATTCTTTCAAAACTATGCCATACAGGAAGAATGGAAAGAATCCTTTCTCCCGCACCAAGTTTGATCGGGATCCGATTGATCTGAGACATGATATTTTTATGGGTTAAAGGAACTCCTTTTGGACGCCCGGTTGTCCCAGCAGTATATATCAATGTAAAGAGGTCTTCTTCTTGAATTTGAGAGATTCTCTTCTCCATTTCACGGTTGCCTTTTTCTCTCAGTTCCTTTCCTCTTTGCACGAGATCCCAGAACCTAAGCTCTTTTCCAGTCCCCTTAGCGTTCTTATCTATTAGAATAATTGTATGTACATTCTGGATAGCGCTTTGGTTTTGGTAGAGTTTCTTTAGAACGGAATCATTTTCGGCAAACACGATCGTGGAGCCGCTATGAGGAAGAATATGGTTTAGATCTGAATCGGTTACATCGGTACCTCTAGGAACATCCGCCCCACCCGCCATTATAATCGCATAATCCGCGATAATCCATTCTAAGCGGTTGTCTGCAAGAACGGCTGCATGTCCCTTATAAGGGAATTCCAATTCTATAAGTGCGGTCCCGAGTTGTAATCCTAACTCGTACAATTCGGAGAATCCTACTGAGTCGAATTCTCCCGAAGAATTTTTAGTCAGAAACGCAGGTCTTTCCCCATATTTATTTTTGGACGATTGATATAAATCGGCAAGAGTTTTCATGCCACCTCCTAGGATGGAGGAGAGTATAGAGCCGAATTGGAACTTTGTCGTCCTGGCGTATAACTCAGGACGTGCGGATTTTAAAATTTTAGAGAAGCTTTATATTGGATCGCTGTTTTTCTGAATTCGCTAGGTGTAGAATCCGCAAACTTCTTAAAAGCTTCGTTAAATGCTGATTTTGAGTTGAATCCAACCGATTCGGAAATTGCTAGAATGGAACGGTCCGGATCTTCTAAGAGTAGAACCTTGGCTTCTTCTACTCTCCAAGAATTGATATAATCCGAAAATTTCATGGATAGACGTTGGTTTAGAAATTCTGAAAGTTGGTGGTTGGTCAGATCCAACTCTTCTGCGAGTTGAGAAAGTGTTAGATCCTCATCCGCATAAACCTTCTCCCTTCTCATCAATGCTTCCAAACGATCTTTGATCTTGGATTCATCCATTCCTTTCAGTCTAGATTTTTTATATCGGACTTCCCTTAAACTTTTTCCTACAAAGCCAAGCCAATTTGGTTCTCTTTGGGAAAGTAAAAATCCGATCACCAATAAAACCGGAAGACTAAATATGCTCTCTTTTACGAATTCTATCCTTCTTAAAATGGAACCAGTGAGTCCCCAGAAGATTACAAAACAAATGAGACAGACGAAGAGTAAAAACATCCTTCTGGCTCTTTCTTCGTTCTCGTCTTGTTCAGAACGGAATAAATAACTTCTGTACATCCAAAGTAACGGTAGAAAGTAAGATAAGATCGAAATTTTAGGAGTGATCTGTAAAAACACAAGAATACTGGAATAAGTTTTGGCTTGAGCGATCTCTTGTAATGTACGGAGCCTAAATTCTTCTCCACCTAACCAAAAAGGTAAAAGTAAAATTATGCAGATGAAATTGGGAAGGAAATGAAAAACTAACTCTCTTTTCGAAACTTCTAGTCCCAGTAATGTGATCTGAAAATGTATGTAAAGAACCGGGGCAATTCCCAACGCAAAAGGAATATGGATCCCGTACAAGACAGGATACGTGCGTACCAAGCCGGAAAGAAAAGTTGCACCTCCCACAAGCCAAAGAGAAGAAAAAAACATAATGAGAGCGGCTCTTGTTCTTTCTCCAAGAGAAGCCGGAGAAACTAAGATCCCTAAAGACCAGATACAGCCGAAGGCCGCTCCAAAAACTAAATAACCAGTTTCTAAATCCATTTAACTTATTTAGAAATACCAGATCGAAACTAGATTAAAAGTCAAAAATGATAACGAGAAAGTATCTCCGAGCTTTCTGCTTTCTTACGAGCAGGGTTCCAACCCAATGTTTTTCCTAATTCTTCTACAATTCTGTGCAAGGATTCGGAAGAAGGCGCACCAGGCACTCCCACCCCCGATCTACGGAAGAAAAAGTCCGTCCCTTTTTCTATTTTTTCCTCGGAAGCGATATAACGGATCTCAGCCGTGCTGAATTTTTCTCCATTATTCAAGGCAACGGATTCGTCGTTTGCCTTTTGGTATTTGAGGACTTCGTATGCTAAACTTCCGTATCGTGCCCCCAAAGTTTCGAGATACTCTCCTGAAAGTTTGGAATATTTTTTACTGAGCCCTTTGACTAAAGAAGAATGGTCCGAAAACTCTCCCGAAGAAAGTGGGATCTGGTCCGTTTCGCAAGGTAAAAAATTTCCAGGCAAATACTCGCAGAGTTTGTCTGTGATCTTCTCCGCTAAATGTCTACTTGTTGTGTATTTTCCACCCAGGGCGGTAAAAAATCCAGGGAGTCCTTTTTCTTTATGATCTAGAATTTCAGTTTTACGGGACGCATTATAAGTATCCGATTTTTCTCCCGGATCTTCGACCAATGGCCTCATTCCACCATAATAAAAATCTACATCCGATTCAGTTAGATCGGAATATCCGAATGTATAATTAATTTCTTCTAATAGACCTTGGATGTCCGATTTGGTAACCTTAAATTTATCGGGAGAATCCGAGAATACTGTATCAGTCGTCCCGATGATCGTTTTACCTCTCCAAGGAAGAACAAACATATGAGTCTTGTCCCTTTTCTTTAAGACGATTGCTTTGGAAACAGTCAAAGCTCTGGTCACAATATGGATCCCTTTGGATCGGACTAGGACCTTATCCATTCCGACTCCAGCCAAAGATTCTACAAAATCCGCCCAGGGACCTGCCGCATTCACTACTGTTTTTGCAAATACGGGATAGGTTTTGCCGCTTCTTTTGTCCTTTAAGATTGCCTGATATACCTCTCCCTGCTGAGAGATCGCAACTACTTCGGTGTAATTGAGAGCGGTCCCCCCTTTTTTTTCAGCGGAGAAGATGAACTCGCATGTATGTCTTTCCGGATTCGTGTTCTGGTAATCGTAATATAAAAATCCTCCTTTCAGTCCTTGTCGAGGAAGGCTCGGTGCTTCCATCACAACCTCTTCCCGCGATAAAAATCTGAATGTTGGGATCCAAGAATCTGAACTAATCTCTCTATTTCTATCGTATGAAAAATAATCATACATCTGAAGACCGATATTCGTGATCCACTTTTCAGAATTAGAATATACTGGAATAATAAAGCCTAACGTTTTGAGTGCATGAGGACTGATCTTTGCAAGAATTCTTCTTTCTCTTAAGGATTCTCTCACTAGTCCGAACTCTGCATTCTTTAAATATCTTAAACCTCCATGGATCAACTTGGAGGTGGCCTGAGTAGTTCCAGAGGCAAAATCATTTTTCTCTACAAGAAGAGCCTTTAACCCGCGTAAGGTGGAATCCCACAAAGTAGTGGCTCCTGTAATGCCACCACCTATCACTAAGGTATCGAAAACTTGAGAAGAAATCGGAAATGCAGGAGTTTTAGCGTGTTTAGTTTTTGCCATAGATTCACAGTTTGGATTTGAGAACTCGGTCGGTCAAGACTTTAGAAATTACACAAGTTCTTTACTCCAAATGAGTAGATGATAATTTTAGTTTAGACCCGGTTCTTATTTCCCACTTATTTAAGGGACTTGAACCGAACGGAGTTCGATTCAATAGATGTCATATACTTCCTCCCGGGCAGGTAGTTTTCAAAACAAATGGAAAGCAATTCTAGGTTTTTTTAAAAAGGACCCGGATAGAGAATTATATAAGAAAGAATATACTGAAGATCTAAAAAGGCAAACTCGCACGATCCAATATCCTGGTGCAGTGCTTGCAATGTTTGTTTGGTTGGGTTTCGCATTCGGAACGGACCAAAAACTACATCCTGAATTTCCAGAATTATTCTATTTCCGGATTGGTTTCTCATTAGTAGGCGTCCTTAGTTTAATTTTCCTTCTCTTGGACACGTTGTTCAAGATTCCTACTCGTAAATATAGTTTGGAAATGGCGTATGTATACATCGCCTATCTATTACTTTGTACATCCTTTTTTACCGGCAGAATAGCGGATGATCCGAATTACGTATCCGGTCTCCAAATCGCTCTGATCACTATCGCGTTTGTCCCTCTCCCTAAGAGATCGTATTATATATTCTTAATATTTTCGATTTTATCCTTTTTGAGTTCTATCCTGATATACTCTCCAAATTTGAGCACTCCGCAAGCTGCTTATTCCATGCAGAACTTGGGGATCGCATACATTCTCACACTAGTATTTTCCATAATTCTGGAAAGATATCGATTCGTAAGTTTTGTAAGCAGATTTAAGATCCAGGAAAGTAATAGGGAAATTTCCGAAAAAATGCAACTGATCCAAGCTTTGAAAGAAAAGCAGGACGGGGATTATTTTTTAACTGCGCTACTTCTTTCGCCTCTGATCAAACTGGACAATTCCGAAAATTCGGGAGTCAAAGTGGAATTCCTACTAGATCAGTACAAAAAGTTCTCCTTTAAAGAGAAGGACTATGAACTGGGTGGAGACTTCTTAAGCGCTTATATAATAAAGATCCAGGATAGAGAATACACAGCGTTCATCAATGGGGATGCAATGGGAAAATCTATCCAGGGTGCCGGTGGAGCCTTGGTATTAGGTTCCGTATTCAATTCTATCATTAGCCGCACTAGACTCTCTCCGGAGATACAATCCAAATCTCCGGAACGTTGGTTGAAAGAAGCATTTATAGATCTACAGAACGTATTCGAGACATTCGACGGATTTATGCTGATCTCTGCTGTTTTAGGGATCGTAGAACATACTACCGGGGTTATGTATTATATCAATGCCGAACATCCTTGGCCAGTTCTATATAGAGATGGGAAAGCAATGTTCTTAGGATCGGAATCCAATATTCGTAAATTAGGGATTTCTGAAATATTCGGCTCCAAGATCCAGGTCCAAACATTCCGTATGCTTCCTGGAGACACGATCTTCAGCGGATCAGACGGAAGAGATGATCTAGTCTTAGAAGAGGATTTTTCCGGTAAAAGGATCATGAACGAGGATGAGACAATCTTCTTAGCGTCGGTGGAAGAAAGTGGAGGAGAATTAAAAACGATCCGCAGATCCCTGATCAGCAGAGGAAAACTTTCCGACGATTTAAGTATATTATCTATTTCTTATAATCCTTCTAGAAATCCGTATATGGAAGACAAAAAATCCATTATGGAAGCAGAGTCGGCTTTCCAAAAAGGAAACACAAAAGACGCGATAAACATCTTAGAAGAAGGCCTAAAAAGATCAGGTAAAGTAGGAGAAAGTTATTTTCCTCAGGTAGCCAAACTTCTTTCCAAATGGTACGATAAAATATCCGAATTCAAAAAAGCGGCAGAATGGGCGGAGAAGTCCTTATCCTGGGACCCTTCGGAAACGGACCTGCTATTCTATTCTTCTATCCTTTGGAAAAAGGCTTTTACCCAGAAAAAAGATACTGAATACTTAAAATCTGCTGCAGAGTTAGGAGAGAAGTTAAGAGTTCGTTCTCCTAATCACTTCAAAAACTTGATCAATCTGTCGGATATTTATAGATTACTTGGAAATTCATTCAGGGCTAAAAAGTTATTGGATGAGGCCTCCCTTCTTTCACCAGATGATCCAAAGATCGCGGAATTAAAAAAACGTCTATAGGACTTCTATAGAATTCGGATATAAGAGTTCCTAAAGATCTCCATTAGATCAGCATCGAGTATCCTTTTTACCTTGCCCTCTGGAAAGATTCGTATTTATTGGAAACGTTTTAAATTAATCGGAGATAAGACCCCATGTTCTACCACGAGCTCAATCCCAAAATCGACTATTCCAGATCCAATCTTAGATGGAATGCCTGGGGTGCAAACGATCAGGATTTCGGTAGAAAGGCGCAGATGCCTGAAATACTCAAACTTCTCCAAAGAGAATTTAAGTTAGATTCTATTCGTGAAACTCCTGCAGTTTCCTTGGAAAATATCAAACTTCCTAACGGCAAATTAAGTCCGAGCGATATCAAAAACTTAAGCTCTATCGTAGGTAAAACTAATCTCAAAACAGATAGATATGAAAGAATTTTCCATTCCGCGGGTCGAAGTTACTACGATGTTCTTAGACTCCACTTCAATACTCTCAAGTCTTTCGTAGATGGAGTTGTATATCCGAAAAAGGATTCTGAGATTATTAAAATTTTAGAATATTGTTCTAAAAACAAGATCACGATCATTCCTTTCGGCGGAGGATCTTCCGTAGTAGGCGGTGTGGAAGTGCTAAAAGGAAAAGGTCAGAAAGCCGTTCTTTCCTTAGACATGACAGAGATGAAAGAATTGGTATCTTTCGATCCGATCAGCATGACCGCAACTTTCCAAGCAGGGATCTACGGACCACAATTAGAATATGGCCTCAATTTAAAGGGATACACTTTGGGACACTTCCCTCAGTCTTTCGAATATTCCACATTAGGCGGATGGGTCGCTGCAAGAAGCGCAGGACAACAATCCAATCGATACGGAAAAATAGAAGAGATATTGACCTCTGTAAAACTCATTAGTCCGAACGGAACTGTGGAAACATTAAGATCGCCTGCATCTTCTATAGGACCTGACTGGAACCAGATCATTGCAGGTAGCGAAGGTCTTTTAGGAATTATTTCAGAAGTCACAGTTAAGATCCACAGAATCCCTGAGACTAGAAAATATTTCGGTCTTGTATTTCCTGATCTACTTTCCTCGATCAATTTTATCAGAAAAGCAAACCATGAAGAGATCAAAACTTCTATGATGAGACTTTCCGACGCGAATGAGACCAGGCTTTATGAATATCTAGGAGAATTAGGAAAGAAGAATACCCCCATCCGCAAATTCAAAAAATTCCTTCAAAATTCTTATCTGAACGCAGTGGGAATTGGAGAGAATAAATGTGTGGTTTTAGTGGGCCTGGACGGATCTAGACAAGAAGTAGATCATTCTTTCGAAGGTCTCAAAAAACTTTGGAAAAAAGGCGGAGCAATCTTTGCCGGAGAAAAACTGGGACAGAATTGGATCCATAGCAGATACAATATGCCTTTCCTCCGAAATCATGTAATGCAGTACGGAATGGGAGTGGATACAATGGAAACTTCCAGCACCTACGATAAACTGGAAGACCTACATAAGGCCGGAATTGAGTCCTTACAAAATTCGATCCCTGGTTCGATCGCTATGTGCCATTTATCTCATAGTTATCATGAGGGAGCTTGTTTGTATTATACGATCTTATTCCCTATGGATCCGAAAAAACCGGAAGAGCAATGGTTCAAAATGAAAAGATCCGTTTCTGATACATTCACTTCTTTTAAAGCTCCGATCAGTCATCACCATGGAGTCGGTATCGATCACAAAAAATGGTATGAATCCAGTTTAGGTAAACCTGGAATAGAAGCTTTAAACGGACTAAAGAAAGTTCTGGACCAAAAAGAAATTTTGAACCCAGGAAAATTATTTCACTCTTAAAAGCAGTGTATCTGTAAGCCTGGGAGAGATCCCAGGCTACATTAACTCTCAGGTAAAGACTGGGCGTCTTCTTTCCTGGATAGACTTCATTCCTTCCTGTCCATTAGAACTAGCAATCGCTTGTGCAAGAAGTTCCACATCTCTCTTTTCCAAAGTATCTGCAAGCAGACGTTGGGAATCCCTGAGGGCGATCTTCACTCCCACTACAGATTCCATTGCCATGTCTTGGAATTGAGAACACCATTTTCTGGCTTTAGGGATCACTTCTTCCGGAGTAGCTGATTCTTCCACAATTCCTAGTTGTACCGCCTCGTCCGCTTTAACACCTCGTCCGCTATACAATAAGTCTCTTGCAGTTTTCATTCCGACTAGGTCTTTTAGAACTGTACCCGCAGTGGAGGGAAAATTAATACCGATCAATGATTCAGGAAAACCTAATCTTCCTTTTTTCTCTACAAGGATCCTATAATCGGAGAATATAGCGATAACCGCTCCTACTCCCATAGAGTGACCGTTCATCGCGCAGACCACAGGTTTAGGAGAGAATAAAACTCTTCCGCAGGCACCTAACGCTTCTCTAAGAACTTCTTTAATTTCTTCCAGGTTTTTTCCTACGAAGATCTCTGGATCGAATCCGTTGGAAAAAAACTTATCGTTCCTTCCGGATAGAAGGATGGATTTTATTGATCTATCGTTCTCCGCTTGTTCTAAAACATCTCTAAATTTACGGAAAAATTCCCTTCCCAAAGAATTGGTCTCGTTTGTTTTGATATACAGTTCTAAAATATGGCCGTTTTTTTCTACGTCTAACATATTCGATTTCCTTAATGTTAAAATCCGAACACTAATTGGTTCAATTTATCAGTGCGGGATACTTTTTTCATTTTAATCTCTATACGATTCTGATCGGTACCATCCGTTCTGGATACGATACGAGTGATCGTAGTCTTAGGGGGAAAATCCACTTCTCCCTGAACGCTTGTGACAGCTCTTACATTCTTACCGCTGGAATCCCATTCCACGGAACGTATCCCGTTTTCTGCGGTGTAGTAAGTCCATTCTTCTCCCGGTTTTCTGACGAGAACAATTCCATCGTTCGGCTGAACGAGCGTCCATTGTGGCTTAAACAATTCTGCATTTCGATTGGAAAGAAGATAGTAAATGACAGGAAAAGGAACTACCGTTTGTTTCCCTGTATTAGGATCGGATAAAATAATATCGTCCATGGTCTGTTCATGGATCTTGTCCACAGAAACAGTTTTGATCCGGATCGTTTGGCCATCGCTAAACACTTTAGAAACGCTGATCCCAAAAAGTTTATCGGTAAGTTCGATCTGCATCTTACCGCTAGGCTTATCATAGAAGATCCTTCCGGCTAAAGAGAATACGTCCTTTTTAGGGAAAAAATTCTGGATACGTATATCAAATTCTCCCGTATAAGAAGTATTCGATTCTTCTAATTTACGAAGTACGTCTAAGTATTTGGAACCTTCCTTGGATTTGGCGCTCCAAAATTTAATCTTTCCTTTTTGGCGAAAAGTAATCTCTTCTATATCCGTGGTCACACAGGATTGGAAGAATAGAGTAAAACAAAATAATGATCCGAATATATACATCGGATTTAGATGGTTTGTTTTCAAAACAGTCCCTCCCGGTCCCTAAGATTTATTTGAGACCGGATTCGTTCTTAACCTTTCCAATTTTTCCCGAATTCGAAGTTTGTCTTCCTTCTTTTGAAATAGAGTTTCCGATTTTTCCCAGAATCTTCTGGCATCTGCAAATTCTCTTCTTTCGTTATGAACATCTCCTAAATGTTCACAGATCGTAGGATCGTATTCGTTTTTATCCTGTAAAATTTGGAAGGCAAGATTCAAATGTAAAAGAGCCTCATCCACTCTTCCCTTTTTATAATAGATCCAACCTAAACTATCCTGGTAAGCTTCGTTGTCAGGAGCGAGCTCCACTGCTTTTCGGATCAGGTCAAGCGCCTCATCCAATCGAATTCCTTTTTCGGAATAATGATAACCTAAATAGTTATAAGCGATCGGATTTTCAGGATCTAGTTCCATGGACTTGCGAAGATCCGCTTCCATCTCAGGAAGCCTTCCTAGTTTTTCTAAAGTAGAAGCCCTGTAAAAATGATAAACGGAAGACTTAGGCTCCAATCGGATTGCTTGTTCGAATGCTCCCCTGCTTTGTTCCAGTTTTTCGGATTGGAATAGAACGATCCCTAAAAGATAATACGCGTAATGATTGTTCGGGTCGTTTTTCAGAATATTCTGAATGATCTCCTCCGATTCTTGTATCTTTCCGGGAGGATTTCCTCTCAACAAGAATGCCAGATGTAATTCATACTTTTTAGAATCTTCCGTAGAAGAAGCGTATAGGATTGCTTTACGGACAGAAATGATGGATCTAAATACGGAACCGGACTGTTCGTACACTCCTGCTAAAAAATCGTATTGTTCAGCAAGGATCTTTGTATCCAGTTTCTCTTCTTCACCGATCTTAATGGATTCGAGAAGTAATGTCTCTGCAAGTGTGGTCAATTGGGATTGGAGTGCAATGGAGGCGACTTCTATCAATTCTCGAATATATTCTTTCTTATCAATGTTTGGATCTCTTTTTTGGATTTCCAGAACCCCGAGTCGAATGGACAACCTTTTAGGAAATCTTTCCTTTAAAGGGAAAAGTATCCTTCTTGCTTCTGAATATTTGGAATTCAGAACAGAATAGAGCCCGAATAGTACCCCGTCCTTATTCAGCTTACCTTTCTTTTTCAGATCCTCGAAATATCCTGCTGCCATGGATCTACTTTCTATAAAGTACATCTCACCTAACATCAGCTCCACGGACGAATTTCCTTGGATCTCTTGTAGGATCCTTTGCAGTTGTTTTTTTGCCTGGGAAAACTTGCCGAGTTGGTCTAAAATTTTTGCGAGTAAAAATCGGATCTCCCAGTTTTCAGGTCTCATCTCCAAGTAACCGGAAATATAAAAGAGTGCCTTTGTATTCTGGCCCAAACCAAAGTAGGTTTTTCCTAACGATAAATATACGAATTCAGGATATTTAGGATTGGAATCTTTTTGTTTAATCAGATCCCTAAGAGAGCTTAAATATAATACAGATTTCGCATCATTCTTCAAAGCGAGCTCTGCAGAACTTAACAAATAATAAAAATCCGGATCTTCCGAGAACTTACTCAAATGAATTTCTAAATAAGTCGCGGCCTTTTCATATTCTCCACTGTTTAAAAGGATCGTTCCTTTTAAAATATAGGTTTCTCTAAAATTCGGATCCGATTTTTCCGCTAGGTCCAATTCGGAAATTGCGTCCTTCCATTGGCCTAAATAATAATGTGCCAAGGCTTTATTCCAACGAAACACCGCAGAAACTGGAACTCCTACAGATTCAGAGCAGCGGATATAATCTTGGAAATTTCGGACTGCCTCGATGATCTCTTCTGTTCTTTCTCTTCCCTCCGAATTTCTGGCCTTATTCAAACTCTCTAAACCGAGAGAATAATAATAGGCCGGCCATACGGCTCTCGCCTTTCCGGAAGAATCGGTGTCTCTACATACAAAAACGGAGTCTGTATTTCGGGGAGAAGCAAATAGGGTACCTACATCCAGAAGGGATACCAGAAGGATCGGAATAATGCTTGCGTGTTTCATAATCCCCGGACTTGTATAGGGTTTGGAATCGAAAAAAGCGAAATCTTCACTCTCTCTACTCTCAAGCGAGGGACTCTATTCGTCTAACGAATTTTCCGGAACTTAAGGAAAGAAATTGTTCAGCATTCTAAAAGAAAAGAAAAAGTTATTCTTAACACTTTTGTTGATTTGGACCCTGGCAGCGATCTACATCTATCCCAGGAGATTCCAGATTTTACGTTCCTTCGCACTTTGGTTGGAACCTCCCGTCTTAAATCCTTCCCTTTCCGCAAAATTGCAGTCAAAGGGAGACGATCTATTATCTGAAAAAGTAGAATACAGACAGGTCGAACATTATCTCAGAACGGACCAATTGTCCAGGGCCTGCGTCCGAGCCTATAGAATCGGGAAAGAAGGGACCGGTGATATATTCAGGATCCCAAGCTGGATGGAAGCAAAACACCAAGGCTGGACCATCGAAAGACTTTCCAATCCAAGCGAGACCAAATTTTCCACCGGAGAAAAACCAGTGGATCCGTTCGAATACTGGGAAGAATTCTACCAAATCCCACTGGAAGCATTAGATTATTATAAAAGGGCACTAAACTATAATCCGTTCGATGGATACAATTCTCCGCCTAGCCAGGCAGCACTTGGAAAAGACAAACCTGAAATTGCAGGCAAAAGTCTTTTAGAGAAGATCCGAATTTCTTCTTTCGCCTCATGCCGTCCGGAAGAGGCGATACTTGCACATTTCCAAGCAATCCAAAGGATAGAAGAACTAGTATTCGAAAAATTGAAAGAAGCGAAACCGGTTTCTATTCCTTGGTGGAAGAAGATCCTGAATTTTTTCAGCTTCAGCTGCAATAAGGAAGCAGAAGAGAATGTAACGGAAGACCTCCCGAAAGATATCCGCATCTGGAAAAAGATCACAGAGTCCCAATCTTCTCCAATCGTATTCTCCGAAGATTATCCGGATACAACTACATTGACCGCGAATAAGTATAAAACTCTTCTATTAAAAACATTGGAGTTACTCAGACTTAGAACGGATGAATCTCACCCGTCTCTTTCTCCGGACGAATCTGTTTCCTTATTCACAAGAGTTTTATATTTCTCCTGTTCTAAAAGAAGTATTCCTGCGGAAGCGAAATATTGGGGAGCAAGTGCAATTGCTGCCATTCCTTGCGAGGCAACGGACACAGAAGGTTCCAAAGTATTTTACTCCAACTTGAATCGAAACGCTCAGTTGTTCTATAAATTGGGAGACAGAGATTCCAATTATAGAAAGAAAGCAAAAGATATGTTTGAATCGGTTTACCAGTCTTCTGCAACGGATTTGGGAGTCAGATTCCAGGCAAAACTTATGAAAGTCAGATGCTTGTTACATGAATCAAATTTTGATCAGGCTCTTAAAGAATTGGATGCCTTGGATACTGAAGTTTATACCGTAGATCCGAATTATAGAAACGATAAATCCGGCTACGACGACCTGATCGAAGATAAAAAGAAACTATTGCAGTATACGCTTCGTCGAAAAGGAAGATACGAAGAAGCAGACGATATTTTCGATGAAAAGAATTAAATACTTCGATTATAATGCAACCCATCCTCCTATTCCAGGTTTATTAAGTAAGATCTTAGAAGAATACGAGGAAGACTTTTTCAATCCTTCGGGACCGACTCGATTTTCCTTGGCAAGACAGGGTAAAATTGAAGACGCTAGAAAGGTATTGGCAAAACTCACAGGAAAAGATCCGAAAGGATTCGTATTCGTATCCTCGGGAACGGAAGCGGATTATTCTTTAATTTATTACGCAAAACAGTTTGTCAATACCACTGCATATCTTTCACCTTTCGAACATGCAGCCATGTATTCTTCTTTTAGAAGTTTAGGAATTCCTTATAAAATATTAGGAGCCGATAAATCAGGGCTCGTTTCTCCAACAGAATTAGAATCATATCTGAAGAATGACCCGGGACCAGTTTTTGTCCTTCACGCAGGCAACGAAACAGGTGCGATCCAACCGATCGAAGAACTAGCAGAAGTATCTGCAAAATACGGGATGCCTTTTTATTCGGATCTGATCCAATCCTTCTCTAAAATTCCCATACCTTTTTCCGTTCTTAACGGATTTACGTTCTCCGGCCATAAAATTGGCGGAGGTTTAGGATCTTCCGTTTTATGGTTCGATCCAAAACATCTACCGGAAGGTGGAGTCTTTCAAGGTGGAAATCAGGAGAATGGGCATAGAGCAGGCACTGAAAATTCTCCTTCCATCTTGGCGTTAGCAGAAGCTGCAAAAATACAATTTGCTGAAATGGAAAATAAGAACAAAAGATTGGAACATTATAGAAATGCAATAGAGTCTAAACTCAAAAGTTTAGGAGCAGAAATTGTAGCTGAGAATTCTCCAAGGCTTCTTTCCACAACATTTGCCTTACTTCCTTTGGACGATCTGGACTTTTTTATGATGGGAATGGAAGAGAAAGGATTCGCAGTTTCTACAGGATCTTCCTGTAAATCAAGGGCCAGAGAAGCAGCTCCTTCTTTATTGGCAATGGGTTATTCTCAGGAAGAAGCTCTCAGAGCAATCAGGATCTCCACCGGTTTATATACAACGGAAGAAGAAGTTGATTCTCTTCTAATTGCTTTGGAAGAAACTATTCTTTCTATTAGATAAAATCACTTCCGAATACTGGATGCCATTTCTTCTGCGTATCGATCCGTCATTCCTGCTACATAGTCGCACACGCATCTTTCTAGGCCTTCTTTTTCGATCCTTCTCTTGTACGTTTCTGGGATGGAATCAGGTTGTTTTCTAAAATGAAAGAATAATGTTTCTATAATATCTCTTCCTTGATCGCTTGTAACCACCACGGAAGGATGTCTGTATAAAGTTTTGTATAGAAAAGATTTTAATTCCCGGACCTTCTCCCCATAAGAAGGTTCATAAGTGGCAATCCTTTTACCTTCTTGGTAGGCATTATTCAGATCGGAGCGATCCCGGATTTTCCAGTCTGAGATCCTGGATTCAATGGTGGAGATCATGCTAGAGACCATACTATTTGTCAGTTCTCGGATCACAGTTCTAACGAATACTTTTCCGTCCAGTTTAGGAAACTTCTTCTTTACGATTTCAGAAGTTTCTGCCCAGAGAGAGAGTGAGTTTAGATCTTCCGATTTTAGATAACCCATTTCCAAGCCATCATCTATATCATGGCTAGTGTATGCGATCTCGTCAGCCACATCCGCACATTGAGCTTCTAAACTTGGGCCTTCGTCTTTTCTTTCAGTCCCTAGAGTGGAACCTCCGTATTCAGCTCCATGTTTCATCATACCTTTTAAGGTTTCTTTGGAAAGGTTCAGCCCTGGAAATTCCGGATAACGTGTTTCTAATATAGTAACGATCCGAACAGATTGTTTATTATGTTCGAATCCACCGAATTCTCCCATTAGATCGGAAAGCATATCCTGGCCTGCATGTCCGAAGGGAGTATGTCCCAGATCATGTGCGAGAGCGATTGTTTCTGCAAGTAAGGAGTTGAGTCCTAATGCCGAAGCGATCGTTCTAGATATTCCGGCAACTTCCAAAGTATGAGTGAGACGATTTCTATAATTCTCACCTACCGAATAAACAAAAACCTGGGTCTTATATTGTAATCTTTTGAATGCGCTGGAATGAACTACCCTATCTCTATCTCTTTGGAAAGGGATTCGGTATGGGTGTTCTTCTTCCTTATATTCTCTTCCGCCGGTATCGCCCTGTAAAACTGCATAGCCTGCTAGTAGAGAATTTTCGGCTTGGATGATTTGGTTTCGGTCTTTTTGCACTTGGAACCAATTTGGAACCTAAAAAGACCGAAAGCAAGTCAAACAAATCTAGTTTTTCGGTTCCAATTTGCCTTGGATTAGTTTCACTGGTGGAATTCTACTCGGAATAGATAGAAGCATTCATGGATCTAGTTAATATCCCGGATTTAGTAAATTTTTTTTCACGCTTTGGTAATGAGTTCGCATACTTAGCAGTTTTCTCCACCCTGATTCTCTGTGGCTTCGGTCTTCCGGTTCCTGAGGATATTTCCCTCGTTTCTGGAGGAGTTTTGGCCGGTTTAGGATACGCAAACGAACATGTAATGTTCGGTGTAGGAATGGCAGGAGTTCTTGTAGGGGACGGTTCCGTATTTTTACTCGGAAGGATTTTCGGAGAGAAAGTATTACGAATTCCTTTTATCGCCAAATTTTTGACCCCGGAAAGATTTTCCAAAGTACAAGAGAAGTTTTCCCAATACGGGAACTGGGTGGTATTCATGGCAAGGTTCATGCCCGGTCTCAGAATGCCTATTTATCTAACGGCTGGTACTTCTGACAGGATCTCTTTCTTTAGATTTTTGTTTTTGGATATGTTCGCTGCAGCGATTTCCGTTCCGATCTGGGTCTATCTTGGACACTATGGCGCAAAAAACTTGGACCAGCTCAGCAACTTAGTCCACCAAGGGCAAATTACAGTCTTTGCATTATTAGGGATCCTTGTATTAGTCCTAGTTCTATATTTCACTATCAAAAAGAAACGTTCCGGGAAATAATACTTTTACTCGACATAATTTAATCAATCTATACTGTTTGGTTAGATATGGATGTTCTTACCCAACCTGTGTTGGTACTGAACGCAACCTATGTCCCGGTTGCGATCCGAACCGTCAAAGACGCCGTTATTCTTCTCGTCCTTAAAAAAGCAGAACTCATCAAAGACGAAAAAAGCCTATTCATTCGCTCGGAAAAGCTTAAGTTTACCACTCCTAGAATCATTCTACTCATAGACTATTACAAGGTCCCTAAACGTAAGCATAAACTCTCTCGTGAAAATATATTCCTCAGAGATAATCATGAATGCGTGTATTGTAGACGTAAACTTCCTTCTTCCAGACTTACCTTGGATCATGTGATCCCAAAAAGCCGATGGGAAGAGATCCCAAGGGAAAAAAAACCGAAGGACTATCATACCTGGGAAAACCTGGTCACTGCCTGCAGGGACTGTAATACCCAAAAAGGAAACAAACTTCTACAAGAACTCAAGTGGGAGATCCCGGAAAATCGGTCGACAAACAAGAGACGTTTTCCACAGTTTTCAGTATCCACCCAATTGGTCGAAAAATTCGGCTGGGCGGATTATATACATATCTAAATGAATCTTTTTTTATCCGGAAGAATATCGAAATTCTTTCCTACCTTACTTCTAATTCTTTCCTTATTCTCTTGTTATAATTATTCAACGAATCGGATCGTAACCACACCACCTACTTTGGTAGGGATCACTTTAATCGGCACCGGAGTATACGAACTCAGGCTGAGAGCCGGAAATCCGGAAGCATTTTTTAACGGTTATACTTTGTACACTGGAAGTACTGCGGACGCATCTAGGAATCCTTCCGATTTTTCTTCCGGAAAAGGATGTGAACTTCCTTTGAACATGCTTCCGAACCAACCAAAAGAATATTCTATAGAAGTAAATCCAACTGCAGGTCCTCTCGCAGTTCCAGGCGCTGGAGAAAATACAAACCGTGTCTGTAAGATTGTGGCTACATTGAACTCAGGAGATTACGTGACTCTTAGATCTTCTGTAATTTCTTTGGATCTGAACAGTGGCACCAAGGATATCTATGTATTCTCCATGCCTTCGAATACATTACAAGTTCCTTAATCTTTAAACCAAACGCTTATTTTTTTAAGTGTAGTTTCCGTATCTTCTTTCCAGATACTTTTGGGAAATTTTCCCAAGAACTCTTCTAATTCTTCCTTAGCTGCTTTCAGTTCTTCTCTTAAACGTAAAAGCGCTGGATTGTCTTCTTTTTTCAGGTATACAGGATTTCCGTCTGTGAACTGAAAATATTTTTCGATAGCATTGGCCGCTTTCTGTTTGGCTAGTTTATAGAATTGGAATCCTTCCGGATCTTCTTTAGAATTTTCTAAACTTACGAAAGTTTCGTTTTCGAGAGAAGAAAGTAGAACATCCCTTAGCTGTACAAGCTCTTTAAACAAAAGATCTGTTTCGTATTCTCCGGAATCCGGATGATATTTACGAGAGAGTTCCCGGAATCTGCTCCGGACTAGATTTGCGTCGAATTTTTTAGGCAGTCCGTAAAAGTCCAGGGCACGGCTCAGCAGGTCCCCGTCTTCCAACCCAATTTCCTATGAGCTAGGAACTTTTTGAGTTGGATCTTGGATTGTACCAAGTTCAACTCTTTGCGGTATTCCTGCAGAATGATCTCCATCTTCTCCCCTACTCGGGAATTCAAATCCCTGGACTCTTCCAATTTTTGGAAGATTGTATCGGAGAGTCGAATAATTTCCAGGGTTTGAGGAGAAGATTCTTCTAATTGTTCGATCTTGCGGTCCAGTCGTTTCATCTTTTCGATCAGATCTGAATTTTGGAGTTCGAGTTTGGCAGTACCTTCTCCGTCCCCGAAACCCAAAATTTGCAATTGGCGTTTTTGGAGTTCAATCAGTTTGTCCAAAAATTGGACCTTCTCCTCATAGAGTGAGGAAAGTTTTTCTTCCATGGAATTTAGACTTTTAGAAATCCTCGCTGGCATTCTGGACTTAACCTTGGAGGGAGAGTCCTGTTCTAGGTGAACCTGCAGTAGGCAATGGGACTACGGAAGAAGTTTTTTCCTTCTTCTCAATTTCTTCCCAAGCAAGTTTTAGATCTTCCAGATATTTGATGATCTCGGAAAGTATCTCGCTATCCTTCTTCATATTGGCTTCTAATAAGCGCTTTTTAATATAAACATAAATACCAAGCAGGTTATTTGCGACCTCTCCCCCGTTTTCCATGTTCAAGGCAAGCATCAACTCAGTCACTATCTCTTGGGCTTTCAGGATATGATTGTTCACCACGTCGTACTTGCGGGGTGTATTATTCTCGATGGCAACGTTCAGGAAGCGGATTGCCCCTTCATATAACATCACGATTAGCCGGCCCTGACTCACAGTAGAAATTTCATTAGATTTATACTGTTCGACGGAGGCCGTCGATTTTCTAGCAAGTGACATGTGTCTCTCCTGAAATACTTTTCGACAAAATTCCGGACCGCCTTAACGTGGACTGGTAATTCTTAGCGTATTGGATGCGAAAATTCTTGGCAAGTCTGATTCCCAAACCCAGAAAAAAGCTTGTCTTTTTGGCCTCTGGGCGGGGGAGCAACCTGGAAACTGTCCTTCAGGTGATCAAAAAGGGAAAAATCCCGGGAAATCCTGCATTTTTAGTCACTGACAACCCAGAAGCGCCTTCTATCCAGATTGCGGCCCGTTATAATGTCCCATCCAAAATCCTAGACTGGAAGTCTTATTCCAAAAAAGAAGAATATCATAGAGATCTGTTGAAGTTCCTACAAGAGATCTCTCCGGATCTGATCGTGGCATGCGGGTACATGAGAATTCTCAAGCCGGAGATCATCCAAGCCTTTCCAAATCGGATCATCAATATACATCCTTCTCTACTTCCTTCCTTTGCGGGCCTACATGCTCAGAAGCAGGCATTCGAGTATGGAGTGAAAATCGCGGGCTGCACGGCTCATTTTGTGGATGAGGGTGTGGATTCCGGTCCAATCATTTTGCAGGGAGTTGTTAAAATCGAAGAAGGAATGACCGAAAGAGAATTGACTCTTGCGATTCTCAAAGAGGAACATAAAATCCTGCCCCTCGCGGTTAAATACTTCTGCGAAGATCGGCTCTCCATTAAAGACAGGAAGGTCTCAATCCTCTAGCATGATCAAAATCACTCGTGCCCTCATTTCAGTTAGCGATAAAACAGGACTTATCGGATTCGCTAAGTATCTAGAATCCAAAGGAGTGGAAATCATTTCCACTGGCGGAACCCTCAAAACACTCACCGAAAACGGAATCAAAGCTATCGCTATAGACGATTATACCGGATTTCCGGAAATTTTGGACGGAAGAGTAAAAACTCTCCATCCTAAAGTTCACGGAGGACTCTTGGGTGTGATCTCCAAACCGGAACACAAACAAAAGATGGAAGAATTAAAAATTCCTAAGATCGATCTAGTGGTTGTGAACTTATATCCATTCGTACAGACCGTTTCCAAACCCGGGGTTCATCTGGACGAAGCGATAGAAAATATCGATATTGGCGGACCTTCTATGATCCGCTCCGCAAGTAAGAACTATAGACATACAGTTGTAGTTACAGATCCGAACGATTATAAAACTGTAGAAGAATCCATGAAGGTCAACGACGGCTCTGTGGACGCGGACACTTCTTTCCTCCTTATGAGAAAAGCTTTTTCTCATACTGCAATGTACGATACTGCGATCTCTTCTTGGTTCAATAAACTCGCGGGGGAAAAGTTCCCAGATATTCTGAATCTCTCCTTTACCAAAAAACAAAAACTTAGATACGGAGAAAACCCTCACCAGGGGGCCGCTTTCTACGAACCTTTGTTTACCAAGAGCGAATTCTCTCCTCTTCAAGGAAAAGAATTATCTTTTAATAATATGTTGGATTTTGATGCGGCATTCCATATCTCCGCACTTCTTCCTGATAATACTGTTTGTATCATCAAACATTTGAATCCTTGTGGGATCGCATACGCTGATGATACATTAGAAGCATTCCGTCTGGCAAAAAGAACCGATCCTATTTCCGCGTTCGGCGGGATTATCGGGATCAAAGGAACTGTTACTGGGGAACTAGCTGTCCTCATTGGAGAAACATTTGTAGAAGGTGTGATCGCTCAGAAGTTCGAACCTGCCGCTCTGGAATATTTCTCTAAAAAGCCGAACGTTCGTCTGATAGAGATCCAAAATTTCCAAGAAGCCTTGGATGAGATGGATCTAAGACCAATCCATCACGGAATTCTTCTGCAAGATAGAGACTATGCAACCATCACCGAAAAAGATCTAAAGATCGTTTCTAAAAAACAACCTACCGAGGAAGATATCCGAGGTCTGATGTTTGCCTGGTCTACCGTAAAATTTATCAAGTCTAACGCGATCGTTTACACAGAAGAGAACGCTACACTTGGAATTGGTGCTGGACAAATGTCCAGAGTGGATTCGGTCCAACTGGGTGCGACCAAGGCATTAAACGTAGGTCTTTCCGTTGTCGGTTCTTATGTGGCGAGTGATGCATTCTTCCCTTTCAGAGACGGGATAGATGCAATCGCTAAAGTAGGAGCTAAGGCAATCATCCAACCCGGAGGTTCTATCCGGGACGAAGAAGTGATCAAGGCAGCTGACGAGCATGGATTGATCATGGTGTTTACCGGCATGAGGCATTTTAGGCATTAAAATGGAATTCTTTCTCTACCTAATCTATTTAGTTATTACGTTAGTAGTCGTTTCCCTAGGAGACTATTATTTCGGGCTCCTGTATTTGAGCGGAAAGGATACTTTCGAAAAACAGGAACTTACGGATTGGGCGAGAATTATTCCTTCTAAGATCGTTTCCGTTTTTGAATCTGCGGGAAGTCTACAATACGGACTTCTCGCATTCGGACTTTCCGCATTTTTCGCGTATGTCTGGACTTTAACCGGGGGACTTATCGGTTCTCCTCATTATACGGATTCTTTCGGAAATTATTTCTTTCTATCCTTTATTATGCCGGTGCTTGTGCTCGCATTTTACTCTTTCATTTCTTCCGAAGTTTTAAGAGCGGCCAGGATATCTCGGAACAGCGGCTCCTTTTTAGCAAGACTACTCAACCAGGAGATTCCCCTACTTTCCGGGATCTTTATTTCGGTGATTTCCTCAAATCTGGCTGTTTACGGCCTTTACCATGAAATTTCCTTTTTATTCGTTCTTCCGAATGTATTGATCCTAATGGTCCTTCTTATCTTAAGATGGAATGGAAAGGTAAAATTCGGGGGAATTCGTATGGACAGAGAGGAAGAAGAGGTGGAGGATTTAGGGGAAGATTCCTAATTCTTGTTCGGTTTTCTGCCGATAGTGTAAAGAGTATGAAAGGGCAATCCATCTTCCTGTTCTTATTCTCCCTACTCCTTCCTTGGAGTTCCGTATTTTCTCAGTTTCCGGGAGATAATTCCAGAAATAACGGCTCCAAACCTACCTTAGACGGATTTGCCGAAGTCTCTTGGGAAGCATCTTATGGGCAAGTCCGAGACAAGTTTTTATCCTTAGCAGCCAATCCGGGGAGCGATGAAAAGATAGAAGTAGTCCATGAAGATAAGGAGAAGTCCCTACTTGTAAGAAGAAATGGGATCTTCTATTTATATCGTTTTTATTCCACTCCTAAATTGGTTCTGGATTCCCGTCCTAAAGATAAGAACCAACCTCGTCCGGAAAAAGAAACTTCTCCGGATGAAGACGAACATCTGGAACCTGGCAAATTATTCTCCGTTGGAGTTTCCTTTCGTTATCTTCCGGGAAAAGAAGTACAGTCCAAACTGGAAAACAAGTACGGGAAACCCAAAAAAGAGACCCTGGATGATAAGAAGATCGGGGGAGCTGTTATCTGGGAACTAACCGACGAAAGACAGGCACCTCCCGCAGGTGGATTCATTGTCCAATGGAAGGAAGCCTATAAAAAACAACCTTTTACCAGAAGAGTGGATTATTTCAGCTCCAAGGTAAAGGCACAGATCGAAAAAGAATACAAAGAGTTCTTCTCCGCAGAAGAAATCAAAACTTTAAGAGATCTAATCCCGTAAGAAATCCTTGACCGAAGGCCCCTAAGGCCATCATTATCCAGAGAGATTCAAAATCTTTCGGAGCAATACGTGGAATTATATTTAGATACAGCCAATGTGGACGAGATCAAGGAGATCGCGTCCTATGGTCTTTTGGACGGAGTTACTACAAACCCTTCCTTGATCGCTAAATCAGGTCGCAATTTTAAAGAAGTGATCAAAGAGATCTGCGCGATCGTTCCTGGTCCAGTGAGTGCAGAAGTAATCGCAATCAAACACGAAGACATGTTGAAAGAAGCGGACGAATTAGTAAAGATCGCTCCGAACGTTGTCATCAAGGTTCCCTTAATTCCGGAAGGATTAAAAACTGTAGTGAAGCTTACCGAGAAAGGAATTCCTACAAACGTTACCCTTTGTTTTTCAGCACCTCAGGCGCTTCTTGCTGCGAAAGCAGGGGCTACATATATTTCTCCTTTTATAGGTCGTGTGGACGATACTTCTTGGGACGGAATGGAACTGATCTCGGAGATCAGAGAGATCTATGATAACTATGGTTACGAGACTAAGATCTTAGCTGCTTCTATCAGAGGACCGATGCATTTGAAAGAGTCCGCTCTTCGTGGAGCTGACTGTGCGACTATGCCGATTTCCGCTTACCAACAGTTATTCAAACATCCACTGACCGATATCGGTTTGGAAAAATTCTTAGAAGACGCTAAAAAACTGAAGTGGTGATCCTTCTTTAGTATTTAGCAAAAGAAAAGGCCGCAATCGCGGCCTTTTTTATTTTCACATAATGGCGCCAAGGCCAGGAGAATTTCTAAGGTAACTTTCTTTTACCGGAATAATCATCCATCAATATTTCAGATTGTTCTAATATACAAAGTACACTTTGATGAGAACCGTCGTAATATAGATCGCAGGAACTTAGAGTATTCATATCTGCAGCAGTTGCACCGTATTTAGACGCCAACTCTTGCATTCTGGGCCACCAGGATTTTTCCAAACCTAATTCGTAATATCCGGCTCTGTATCCGGGATACACTTTGGGCCAGATGAGATAGGTTTTTACACCGTTTTGTTTTCCAAGTTTTAGGAATTCTTCTACGAAAAAATATTCTATTTCACCGGGAGTGAAACCAGATAGATAAATACTTTTTAATCTAAGAGCGTCTTTTTCCAATTTTTTAGGATTATTACTGGCACTCGCATAAGCAAGTTGCTCTCCGTTTCCCAATTCCAAAATCAGATTTTCATGATTTTGGTCAGCTCTATACTGTTTAAGTTTTCCGCCGGTCAACCTCGACCAGAATAATTTGAAACCAGGCTTGACCTTTCTAATAGAAAAGAACTTTTCTTTTAGAATTTCCAATTGGTCAGAAGTAGAAAACTGGTCCCAATACGTTTTTCTAAATTCTTCGTCCGCACCTAATCTTAAAAAAGGTTCGTACAATAACCCCTTGGAATCGTCAAATCCTTCAGGGCTGACTACATAAAATGCGATCTTAGGTTTAATTCCGGATTCTAAAATTTTACGAAACCAATAGAAACCGTAAGCAGGAACCGCCTGTGGACCTGAAAAATTATACACTGTCCAATCATTCTGGATAGATGAAGGAAGAGTTTTTACTGAATACGGATATGCCCGTGAATCTCCAAACGCAAGAGCTAAGTTCTTTTTAGAAACCGATTGGTCCTTTTGGAGTTTCTCAAATAGATGTTTTCTTTGAGTATAATAGACCGGATTTCCTTCTTGGTAAAAAGAAGTTTGAAAGAAGTCCAAAAGGAAAATTTTATCCGCAAAGAATAAAACGATCAGGAAGAATACAGGAAGATAGATATATTTCTTTTTCATACTATTTCTCAGAATTGTCCGTAAAAGAAATCCGCGTTCCCGCTAGGTAGAGCAAGTAAAACCAAGATCCATACTACAGGAAGAAGCACAGTCTTCCATTTAAGACCGACCTTAAATTTTTCGGGCCATTCTTCTGCAGAATGGAATAGGATAGCGACCAAAAGTGCAAAAATACAAGGTTCCATATTCGGAAAGGCTACTCCATTCGACCAAAGGAATATTCTTTGCACCGCTGCCACAGCAGATCCAAAATCAGGCGTGAAGAATAAAACCCAAGAGATACTGTAAATATTCAGAACGAATAAATACGTAATTGTTCTTTTTACGTAAGGGATCTCCGGTAGGATCTTGATCTTCCAATCATTCAATACTCTTTCTATAGAAAGATACAAACCGGTCAGAACTCCCCAAAGAAGATAATTCAAATTGGCTCCATGCCAAAGCCCGCCCAGACCAAAAGCCACTAGATAATTGAAACAAGTGCGCAATGTTCCGCTTCGGGAACCGCCGAGAGGAATGTACAAATAATCTCGGATCCAAAAGGAGAAGGTCAAATGCCATCTTCTCCAAAAATCCCCAAAACCATCAAAGAAGAATGGAGCTCTGAAGTTTTGAGGAAGAGTAAATCCTAAAAGTTTTCCCATTCCTCTTGCAATATCAGTCAGTCCAGAAAAATCCAAATACAGATAGATCGCAAAGAAATATACTGTGCTTAATAGGGCTGCTCCCGAAAAAGCGGAGGTCTCTGCAAATACTTGGAAGATAGATCCGGACATCAAAACAGAAACCACGGATTTTTTAAAAAGACCGATTACGACTAGCCATAGCCCGTCCACCATATCTTCTTTTTCCATTTTAGGAGAATCGAACTGCGCCGCTACATCATTAAATCTTAATATAGGACCCGCTATCATGACTGGAAAAAGGAAAATATAAGAAGCTAATTTAAAAAATCCGATCTCTTCAGTGATTGTACCTTTTTTCTTATCTACTAAAAGGGAAATGAATTGGAATGTATAATAACTGATCGTTAAAGGAAGAATTACTTCGAATCCTGCCCAGTCTAGGGATTTGGAAAGTATCCCGTCCAAACTGACCTTGTTTTGGAAATCAGGAATTCCTAAGAATATTCCGACCAGATCCGCGAAAAAATAGAAATATTTAAAAAAAGCTAAATTAAGTACATTGAATCCTATGGAAACGGGTAAGAACCATTTTTTCGCCAGGAAAAACCGCAAGAACACCCAGTTGATACTCACAACAAGGATTAAATGGAATAAAAACTTCCAAGAGGAGAATGCGTAAAATAACGCTGAACTTAAGATAAGAAAATATTTCTTTAAAGCGTCCGGAAGATTCCAATACACCAGAAATACTAGGCAGAAAAAAAATAAAAATTCTAAACTGGTAAAAGTCATGGTCTCCAAACTTTAGGATCCAACAAGACAAACTTGCCTTCTCCGATTTTCAATTTTTCCAATGAAAGTTTTCCGATCCGTATTCTCTGCAGATCGATCACTCTCCCACCGAGTATCGAGAACATCCTACGGATCTGTCTTTTTCTTCCTTGTTTTAAGATCACTCTGAACTTGGAAGATCCTTCTCCTTTTGTTAAGGATATTACCTTCTCCGCTTTTAAAAATTCTCCCTCGTCCATAAACCCCTTAGTGAATCTGTCCTTCACTTCCTTGGGATCCAATTCTTCTTCTAAGACTACTTCGTATTCCTTTTCGGAGCCTTCGGACGGATGTGTGATCTCTTGGACCAAATTTCCTTGGTCGGATAAAAGAAGAAGTCCCCTGGAATCCAGGTCCAATCTTCCTGCTATAAAAAGTTTTCCGTATTTTTTAGGGAGTAATTCAAAAACAGTATTGGAATGAAAACGATCGCTATGGGAGCAAAGATATCCTTTAGGTTTGTTTAATGCTAAGAAAACTGTTTCTGTAGGAGGGACTAATTTTTTATTTCCAACCTGAACAATATCAGAACCTACCCTGATCTTGGTGCTTAGATTTTTTTCGACGGCTCCATTGACTTTCACTTTTCCGGAAAGGATCAATTCTTCCACCTTTCTACGGGAACCTAGGCCGCAGTCTGCAAGGAATCGGTTGATCCTGATTTCTTTGGAGGATTCTTCCCCCGTTTTCTCTTTTGCGACTTTTTCGCTCAAACTTGCCCCCGGTCTCGACCGATCCCTCCAGATTCGGACACCCACCTATTTCCGGCTACCCAAAACACTTGACTGTTTTTGGACTCAGACGGAGGCTTTAAGGGTGAATCCTCTCAAAAAGAAGCCCAGGTCCAATGCTTACCAACCCGCTCCCGAAAAACCGGACTGGTTAAAGGTCAGGCTTCCTTTCCGTGAAAAGGAAAATCCGGTCGATTTCGTCCGCAGTTCTGTAGAGGGGGGAAAACTCAATACTGTCTGCGAAAGCGCTTCTTGTCCCAACCTGAATCATTGTTGGTCCAGAAAAACTGCCACCTATATGCTTGCAGGAGATATTTGTACGAGACGTTGTTCCTACTGCGATGTCGCCTTCGGAAAACCCCTCGCATTAGATCCGGAAGAACCTTTAAGAGTGGCAGAATCTGCAAAGGCCTTAGGTCTTAAACATGTAGTCATCACATCAGTAAATAGAGACGATTTATCGGATGGAGGCGCAGCTCATTACAAAAAAACGGTAGAGCTGATCCGAGAAAGACTCCCTGAATGCAAAATTGAAATTTTAGTACCGGATTTTAAGATGAGGGAAGAAAATTTAGAGATCGTTTATTCTTCCAAGCCGGACATATTCAATCATAACCTAGAGACTGTAGAAAGATTATTTCCTACAGTAGCTCCTGCTAAAAAGTACGAGCGATCTCTGGATGTTCTGGGGCATGCTTCCCAAAGAGGGCTTTTAACTAAAAGTGGATTGATACTTGGCCTGGGAGAAACCTTGGAAGAAGTCCATCAAACTCTAAAGGATCTCAGAGCCGTAGGAGTGCAAATGGTCACCCTAGGACAATATCTCCAACCAACTCCAACACATCTTCCTGTTAGCGAGTACATTCGTCCGGAAGTGTTCAAGGATCTAAAAGAATTCGGAAAAGCTTTAGGATTCAGAACAGTATTCTCAGGGCCATTGGTCAGAAGTTCTTATCACGCGGACGAGCAAGTGCCGTGGTTCGAAAACTAAAAAGATCCAAAGACAAATTTCCGGATATTCCGGATACATCGGAGATGAAAAAGATCATCTTCCATTCGATATTATCTTATCTTTCCAAACAAGACGGTCATATTTCCAAAATGGAGATCAAAGACGTTCTATTCGATTCTATTAGTTTGATCCCCGGCTTCCGAGTAGAATGGGGAGAGATCCAAAAATTCGGTAGAAGTCGACTATTAGTGAATTATAAAGATAAGGTTCTAGTTTTAGATCTAGAAGAAATTTCGAATATGATCCTAAAACTCTGGGATCACTACTTGGATACTCATCCGCACCACAAAGTAAAATAACCCCCGGCCTCTAAATAGAAAAACCCGAGCTACCTTACGGCAACCCGGGGTTTTTCCACCTATTTAAGCCTGTGGATTAGTTTTCGGACTTAGTTTGGAAGTCGTAGATAACTTCTTTTACATCGTCCTGGTTGATCTTCTTAATACCGTCTTCGGTATGGACGATCATGGTGCTACCTTGCTGGTCTACGATCGCTCCGATGATGGTAGTTTTTCCATCAGCCAGTACGATTTTCTCCAGTTTTTCGTAGTAGTTAACCAGATCCTTATTAGTTTTCAGGTTTTTAGGAGCGGAAACAAGAACGTTCTTGAATCTTTTCAGCTCATCAGACTGACGCTTAGCTAATTCTTCTTCGATTTTCTTTCTCTCAGCTTCATTAGCAGCATTAGTAGCTTCGTCTACTTTTCCGGACTTAGGATCGATATTCAGTTTTACTAATTTATCGGTAGTGTCTTTGTCCAGAGTAACGATAGTTCTGATCTCTTCTTCTTCGGTTTTAGAAACTCCAGAGCCGGTCAGTTTGGTAACCGCTTTTGGAATATCTCTTTCCAAAGTTGCGTCTAGCTTAGTAAGTTCTTTCTCACCGAATTTCTTATCGGGAGCTTTTACTATGGAAGACTCGTCTTTTTCTAAGATAACTTCAGATTTATCCAAAGATTCTTTGATCTTTTTCAACTCTGCATTCGCAGAGATCTCTTCTGCACTTGCACCTTCCAGAGCACGAACTCTTGGAGATACAGCAACGGATCCTTCTAATACTTTTACGACGGATCTGTCGTTTTTAGTACGATCCACAACGAAAGAAGTTCCTCTAACTCCCGCGATTGCGGTTGGAGTTACTACAGAGAACTGATCGTCTTTGCTTGCTTTATTTACTTTAGCGAAAACTTTTCCAGAAACTAAAGACAATCTAGTGTCAGTGTTTCCTTGGGTATTCAAAGCGAGAGCTGAGAATTCCATGCTGGACTTTTCAGCTAAACGAACGGCGGAACCGTCTGAGAATTGGATATCTACTTTCGCTTTTGCCTTGGTTTCAATCTTGTCCCCTTCTTTCAGGACAGTTCCAAGACTAGCTTTGTCTTCAGTTAAATCAGCGTGTTGGATTTTTGCTTCCCCTACGCTAAATACTACGATTGCCGATGGTTGGCTCTGTTTTGCGTTCGCGGAATCCGCGTTCTCCGCAGGCTTTTTACAAGCTCCGGATGTCAACAGACCGACCATTAGGACGGCTGATGCAACGGAAATGACTTTATTCATACCCCTATCCTTCTTTGATCGAGATTAATCTGAACCGCGGTGGAGGCAGTCCGATCTATATTGGGTTAACATCTATGGATCTGGGATTTTCAATTTATTTCAATTTTTTTTTCCAATTTGGAAGATATTTCCTGAACTAAAATCGCTAAAATACAGCTCACCTGTGGAATCCTGGCCAAATGTGCTGATTAGGAAGTGAGTATCCCCTAATACAGTTAGTTTCCTTTTACCTTCCACTTCTGTGGAGAAACCAAGGATCTTTCCCGAAACAAAGTCGGCAAAAATATACCATCCATAGTATTTGGAAAGATTTTTCCCTCTGTACACGTATCCGCCAGTGATAGAGCGGTCCAGATCATGATCATATTCCAAGATTGGATCGGTTAACCCAGGTTTTTCACAGTCCTTTTTGGGTAAAAAGCAGTGAAATCCTTCTTTTATATTCCAGCCGTAATTCTTGCCTTTTAGAACCAGATCTACTTCTTCCCAATCATCCTGTCCAACATCTGCTAAATACAGATCTCCGGTCTTAGTATCGAATGAAAACTTCCACGGATTTCTAAATCCATAGGCCCAGATCTCAGGCAAGAAGCCTGGCGAATTTTTGAAAGGATTGTCTTCCGGTATCTTATAAGGAGGAGCGTTTGCATCCAGGTTAGGTGTTATCCGGATCAAAGTTCCTAGATAAGTAGATGTATTTTGCCCATGTTTGTAAGGATCTCCTGCGGCGCCCCCATCCCCAAAACCAATATATAATTTTCCATCAGGACCGAAACTAAGCTGACCCGCATTATGATTGGAATAAGGCTGATCCACTCTGAGTAAGATCCTTTTACGATCCTGCCAACGTAGAATTTTAGAATCATCCCAATGAAATTCTAAAATAAATGTCTGGTCCTTCCCCGCTTCTTTTGAAACTGCATTGATATAGAAGAGCCTATTTTCCGAAAACTTAGGGTGAAATGCGAAACCCAGTAAACCTTCTTCCGATCTGGTCTCTACACTTCCTGTAAAATCGGCAATGAGTTTGGATTGTTTGTTTGTAAAATTCCAAAGGAGTATTTTCCCCTTCTTCTCTAAGACTAACATCTCTCCAGGCAAGCTAGGATGAAATTGTATATCAGTGATTTCTTTAAAGCCGGATGCAATTTGGGTCCAACCAAATACGTATTCTGTGCCAGTCTCCTTTTTAGGTTTTTGTTTTTTGGTTTTGGCAAGAAGATGGGTGTCCTCTCCCGTAAAAAGGGAGAGTCCCAGAAATAGAGAGAATACTAATAAGATCCTATTGCAAAATCGTCTCATTCTGGCAGAAAAAATACAGTTTGAAAGCTCTCAGTCAAGGATGAAAAAGCTAAAAACTAGATGCCAAAACTTACGCACCAACCAGTCTGGAGCTAAGATGAGCACGAGCACCCTCCGCCCCGAATCTTCCATAGCCTTATTGGAGGAAATGGAAAGAAAATACAAACAGATCCCATTCGAAGCAATTCTGAAACAGGACATTCTGAGGCAAGGGATCCATTTTCTTCCGGAATCTTTTCAAGTAGGGGAAGACTATAAGACCAAGGATTATTTCATCTTCTCCTTCGACCATATTCCACTTGCGGATATGAAAGAAGGCACCGACTCCAAGGCTCCCGAAGAGATCAAGATCACTGGTGGTTATTTCAATTTATTGCCTACGATTGTTTCCACTCGTAATAATCCAAACTCTCCTTATAAAGTAAAACGTATCCCTGCCGGAGAGAAAGACGAGGGCAGACCTGGTCTTTATTTAAACGAAACATTTTTAGGAAAACTAGAATATCCACCTAAGCCCGCTTGGTACAGACACAAGACCAAGTCCGGAAAAATCCCTGGAGAGATCGCACCAGTCATCGAATGGGGGTATCTGATCTATCTCACAGTTTTTCGTAACTGCCAGTATTTCGGTAAGGACGAAGAATGTGCCTACTGCGATATCAATCACAATTATAGACAACAGAAGAATGCAGGCAGACCTTACACAGGCGTAAAAGATATAGAAGATATTTTAGAAGTTCTGTCTTGGATAGATGCAGAAGACGAGATCGCAAAAGTGTACACGATCACAGGCGGGTCCGTAATCACTTCTCTCAAAAAGAAAAATGAAATCGATTTTTATCTAGAATACGCACAAGCAATCGAGCAAAAGTTCCCAGGAAGATGGATGGGCAAGATTGTTTCCCAAGCATGGGAGAATGAGGACTGCAAAAAATTCAAAGACGCAGGGATCCAAGTCTATCATCCCAACTACGAAGTATGGGAACCTGAACTATTCAGAAAAATTTGTCCAGGAAAAGAAGCTTATATCGGTAGAGATACTTGGATCAGAAGGATCGTTGATTCTGCAGAAATTTTTGGGCCTTCTTATGTGATCCCAAACTTTGTAGGTGGAGTGGAGCTTTCTCAGCCTTGGGGATTTCCTACAGTTGCAGAAGCGATCAAATCCACAGGAGAAGGGTTAGACTTCTTTATGTCCAAAGGGATCATGCCTAGATTCACTGCTTGGTGTCCGGAACCTTATACAACTTTAGGGACCCAAGCGGGTCCTCCATTGGAATATTTCTGCGAGTTACTCACAGTCTGGAAGGCTACATTCGAAAAATATAATTTACCAGTTCCTCCAGGTTATGGAGAACCTGGACCAGGAAAGGCGGTATTCTCCGTTTCCGCCTTTATGGATGTGATCAGCTATCCAGGAAGGGCTTAGTCCCCTCCTCCTACGCTTGTAGAACGTTGCACCCTTCTCCAGGTATTTGCCCAAGAAGCAAAAGAGTTTTGGTTCCTAGTTTGTAGATATAGCCTGCCCTTACCGGAAAATTTGGCGACTAATCCCTCTCCGGATAAGAAGAGAGATTTTAATCCTCCTACCTTATCGATATGATAATCTAAGCTGGGTTCAAATGCTACGATATGACCTGTGTCTACAATGTACATCCCGTCCACATCTACAGTGTGAATTGCACCGAAACTAGAGAAGAATAGGTCTCCTGTCCCGGAAACTTTTAGGAAGAATAAACCTTCTCCGGCAAAAAATCCTTTGAAGCCTCCCCATTTGCTGTCTATCACAAGCTCTGTGCCGCCGGCAACATAGGCTCCTCTACTCAAGATCAGTTCTTCGTTTTTGAGAGCTCTATGTTCCAAGTCTCCTTGTGTAGCAGAGGTTAAAAATAACTCTCCGTTTCCACTTTCCACTGTGAATGTGTTTTGGAAGAAGGACTCGCCGCTAAACAAAGCTCTTTTTGCGGAAGCAAAGATCCCGCCTTGAGCCTTGGTCTCCATTTTGACTTGAGAGGACATAGCAACCATTGCTCCGGACTCCGCACGTATGGATTCCCCGGAATTCAAATTAAGCTTTAGGATAGGAAAATCAGGTTTTGCTAATATTTCAAATTTCATATATTATTCCTTTCTAGGTGGTAATTCTGATCTAAACCAAGCGCCTAAGGTAGGCACATTTCTAGATTGAAGCCAGAGCCTTCCTCTTCCTTTGAATCTGGCGACTAAACCTTCTCCGCCCAAGAAGAAGGACTTCCAACCTCCGAACTTAGTGATCTCGTATTGCAGACCTTCTTCGAATGCTACGATATGGCCTGTATCTACTATGAATTCACCTTCTACATCCAATACTTCTATCCCGCCATAACTGGAGATAAGGACCGGTCCGCTTCCGCTCAGTTTTAAGAAGAATAAAGATTCTCCGCTGAAAAAACCTTTTAGGCCTTGGAACTTAGTATCTATATCTATCTCTGGTTTTGCCGCGAGAAAAGAACTGGATTGGATAAAAATTGTTCCATTCAATTCTAGTTTTTCTATATCACCGGGAAGTGTTGGCGCTAGTAAAACTTCTCCCGATTGAGAAGCGGAGAATGTGTTCATCCAGAAAGATTCTCCTCCAAGAAAAGCGGCCTTTAAGGATTTGAAAATCCCCCCAGCCTGAGCTTTGCTTGTTTGCATTTGGATATGAGAGCTCATACTCATAAGAGCTCCCGCTTCCGCCTTGATGGATTCTCCGGAACTTAAATTTACTTTCGCTACGGAATAAGATGGTTTGTATAAAACTTGGATATTCATTTTAATTCCTAATGTTTGTTAAACTGGAAGAAGTTTGGTAAGCCAGCTGATAAATCCGGAAGGCACCCTTGATTGTATCCATAGAGTTCCATTGCCAGTGAAATTTGCGACCAAACCTTCGCCACCTAGTAAGGTGGATTTCCAATTTCCCCCCGCCTTTCCTACTTTGAATTGGAGAGAATTTTCGAAGGCGACTATATGACCTGTGTCTACAGTATAATTTCCTTCTACTCTGATTGGAACGATAGCTCCATATGAACTTAAGAATACTTTTCCGGTCCCTGAAATCTCCAACAAGAACAGACCTTCTCCTCCAAATAAGGAACGAAGACCGCCGAATTTAGAAACGACTTGGATTCCTGGATCGGAAGCCAGATAAGATCCAGATTGAACAAAAATACTTTTTCCATTCAGATCCAGATCTATGATATCGCCCGGAAGATCCGGAGCGAGTCCGATCTCTCCTCCTGTTTCAGGAGCGGTGTAAGTATTGAAGAAAAATGATTCTCCGCCGAAAATTTTTCTAGAAAGAGCGGAAAGAAAGCCGCTTCCCATCTTGGTTTCCACGCCGATCCGGGAACTCATGTACACCATGGCTCCGGCTTCCGATTTAATCGATTGACCGGGACCTAATCTAAGTTTCAATAAGGAGAAGGAAGGTTTATGAGAGATCTGGAATTGCATACGCGGGAAAGTTTGGAAAATATTTTCCAAAACGTCAATCGATTCCCGAACCCGAATATTTCTTTCTAGACTTCTTCTTTTTTAAATTTAATCCGAATGAAACAAGTTTTAATCACTGGCGCCAACCGAGGTATCGGTCTGGAACTCGCAAATTTATACGCCGAAAAGGGTCATACTGTTTATGCAGCTTGTAGAAAAAGTTCGGAGCCTCTCCGAAGACTGGGTGTGAAAATTTTTGAAGGTCTGGACCTGACCCAAAGCCAAACTTTCGAAACTCTTTCCGGTTTCTTGACTGGGGTCAAACTGGACATACTGATCAATAACGCCGGTATCCTGATCCCGGATAATTTGGAAAGCGTGGACTTCACAGAACTCGAAACCCAGATCCTAGTAAATGCGATCGGGCCAATCCGACTAAGTCGGCTACTTCTTCCTAAACTTGGCCCAGACTCCAAACTGGTCTTTATAACTAGCAGAATGGGCTCTATCGCGGATAATACTTCCGGAGCCTATTACGGATATAGAATGTCCAAATCTGCCTTAAATGCTGGTGCAGTTAGTCTCGCTCGTGACCTCGCCCCTAAAAAGATCTCTGTAGGAATTCTTCACCCTGGAATGGTAGCTACCGAAATGACAGGTAGACAAGGAATTCCCCCCAGAACTGCAGCCGAGGGACTCTTCCAACAGATCGAAAAACTCTCTCCGGAAAGGTCCGGAAGATTCTTTCATCAAAACGGGGAAGAGCTACCATGGTAAATGGATTCTGTCTCCCTAAAACAACACTGTTGTAAAAAAGAGACAGAAGTACAGAAATTTCTTTCAAATTATGTCTAGTTATCTCCGTACCGGGCTGTACTGCCTGTCTAAAATCATCTTTTTGCACCGCACCTGGCATGGATATTGCTCTATAGTCCTAAAGGGTTAATTTTTATCGGACTTCAAGACCGTCCAATAAAGTAAGAGCCTTGGTGTAATGCGAATGGATTCCAGAACCGAAAGTTTCTGGGGCAGGAAATGATGAATTTCACAGAACATAGAAAAACTCTTAAAGAAACAGTTAGAATTAAGGGGATCGGATTACATTCCGGTAAGGAAGTAAATCTGGTCGGGCACCCTGCTCCAGCTGGAACAGGTATAGTTTTTGAATATAGAAAGGGAGAAGATAAAGCATCCATCCCTGTAGAACTAAGTAATGTGGTAGATACGAGTAACGCTACTACACTTGGAGACGGACTCCACAGGGTCCAAACCGTTGAGCACCTGATGGCAGCGGTATTCTCCGTAGGAATTACGGACATGATCTTAGAAATCGACTCCGTAGAAGTTCCGATCATGGACGGATCTTCCCTTCCTTTCCTAGAAGCATTCGAAAGCACAGGTTATACCGAATTCGAAGAAAGAATAGACCCTATCTATGTAAAGAACCCGATGTGGGTAGTAGATGGGGATAAATACCTGGTTATCCTTCCCAGCGAAACCTGGAAAGTAACCTACACAATTGACTTCCCTCATCCCCTCTTAAAAGGCCAGAACATCACAATCGATCTGGACAGAGACATTCTCAAAAACGAAATCTTACCAGCCAGAACCTTCGGATTCCTAAAAGACGTAGAAGCTCTCCAAGCGAGAGGTCTCGCGATGGGAGGTTCATTAGACAACGCGATCGTTCTTACCCAGGACGGGTATTTGAATGAATCCCTTCGTTACGAAAACGAATGTGTACGACATAAAATTTTGGACCTGGTGGGGGACCTTTCCATTGCGGGAAGACCTATCATCGGCCATTATCTAGCTTCCAAGGCGGGACATGCACTGGACGTTTCCATGGCTAAGTTAGTCATGAGTTCAGTAACAGGAAACGAATTGGGCAAATACAAAAGTCGCCGGATCCCTCTCTTCAACAGAAAAGCGGCGATGGTCTAATTTACTCGATTTCCCGCCTTTGATTCGGGCGGGATATTCCGAATTTATAAAAGACTTGTCGATTCACTAAACTACTGTATTTCTACCTGCGGATATTCATTCAATGAATGGTGGCGGGAAAAGAAATACATACATGGGGATAGTCGCTTTTCCCGGCAGATTTTACGGTCGTTGCGTAAAAGTCGGTACAAAGAGAAGACATCTCGCCCACGGCGCCTATATCCACGAGAGCCAAAAATCGGAAGAACTCAAAAAACTCTCTAACGCTCTCGATTCTTCCAAAATAGAATTAAAATCAATCATCTCCAGCCTCAAAACAAGAGAACAAGATAGAGAGTTAAAAGAAATTTTAGAAACCCAGGTCACAATCACGGAAGATCCAGGGTTACAAGATTCATTTAGAAATCGAATTAAAGAATATAATGAAAACGCGTTTTTAGCGGTCCAAAATACGATCAACGAACTCACAGACAAGTTCACTCGTATGGACAATCCGTTTTTCAGAGAAAGATCGGATCATTTTCAGGACATATCCAATCGGATCTTAGAAAACCTTTTGGATAAAAAAGAAGAAGTCTCCTTTTTGGCTGACCAATCGGAAGACGTGATCTTGGTCGCAAGACAATTGACTCCATCTCAGATGATACTTATGGACAAGAGTAGGATCAGAGGGATTGCAACGGACCTGGGGGGAAAAACAGGTCATATGGCAATCCTTGCCAGAAACTATGGGATCCCCACCATTGTTGGCTTAAAAGAATTTTATCGAAACATTAACGATTTTGAATATGTTTTTTTGGACGCGGACACCGGCCAGATCGTAAGAAACCCAACAATCGAAGAAGTAAAATATTATGGAGCTTCCTCTCCTTTAAGTTTTGAGACAAAGGTAATTAAACCTAAAAAAGCCGTAACAAAAGACGGAGTCAAGATCCGACTCAAATGTAATTTAGAATCGGATACCGACTGTGAACTTGCTAAAAAAGCGGATGTAGACGGTGTGGGACTTTTCCGTTCAGAGTCGTTATTCTTAAAATACCAGGACAAAAACGTTTCCGGAGAAGAACAATTCTTAGCCTATAAAAGGATCGCAGAAGGAATGGATCCGAATCCAGTTTACATCCGGACTTTCGATATAGGCGCGGATAAATTTTCCACGGGAGAATTTGAGGAAAATCCATTTTTAGGAAATAGAGGAATTCGATACAGTCTCCAAAATCCTGATTGGTTCAAGGAACAATTGAATGCGATCCTAAGAGCCTCCGCTTACGGAAATTTAAGTATTCTTCTTCCTATGGTAACCAATCTAGGAGAGATCAAAAAAACGAAAGAAATCTTAGAAGAATGTAAAAGAGAACTTACCGCAAGCAAGGAAAAGTTCAATAAGAAGATCAAACTTGGGGTAATGGTAGAAACTCCTTCCGCTGTATCCTCTATGGATGTTCTGGCAAGAGAAGTGGATTTTTTCTCCGTCGGAACAAACGATCTATTGCAGTATTTGATGGCAGTGGATCGGAATAATGTGAATGTCTCTTCTTTGTATAACCCATTCCATATTTCATTCTTAAGAACCCTGATCCAGATCGTAGAAACTGCTTGGAAATATGAAAGACCGTTGAGTATTTGTGGTGAGATCGCTTCGGATACAAATTTTACGATCTTACTTTTGGGAATGGGCTTTAGAGAACTTTCCATATCAATTCCGTTTGTGGGACCGATCCGGAAAATTTTAGGATCTGTAAGTCTGAAACAGGCAAATTTTCTTCTGAAAAAAATTTTAGAACTTTCTGAAATTGAAGACTACGAAGCGATCGAGGCTTTTTTGTTTAGCAAACACTTGGAGTAAAAACCTGCACGTAGGAACTCCGACATCGCAGCTTTACTTTATTATTTCAGAATATTCCAAACTCAAAAATAAAAACGGGTCTTGGTCGATCTTTTTTTCCTGTAAGAATAAAGGACCCAAAGATTCTTTCGGTTTTAGAAAATTCAGATAAGATTGTTTTTCAGTTCTGAGGAAAAAATTCCCTTCCGATTTCCTCTCTGTATGAAACTGGGAGATCATTTTGATCACAGCAGGAAGATTTCTATCTTCGGAATGGATATTTGAAAATAAGATCAGATAATTCTTTTCCTTCCAAGTTCCTTTAAAAACAAATCCTTCCGAAGAGAAAAATTCTCTAAATGGGATTTCTTCCGAGACGTCTTCCAATCTGGAATATTGAAAAACTTCTTCCGTACCGAATACTTTCGGTAAAAAAGAATCGATTTTAAGTCCGGGAGCGTCTTCCCAGCCTGCACTTAGGCAGATCCCTTTTTTGAAACTTGGGTTTAAGTTTTTGATTTCCAATTCTGAGTGAAACTTTTTCCAAACAAGTTCAGCTCTTGCGAAAATGAACCCTAAATTTAAGGCAGAAAACTCTCTTACTCTGGAAAAGTCCCAGACCTCTCTTTCTCTTAACGTGGAAAAGTAAAGATTATCCAAAGCATATAGGTCCGAATGACCATAGGGTTCAAAAATACTGGGTTTGGAGAGGATCGTTTTCGCCATACAGAATACATATCGGCGGCTTGTAAAATTCCCCGGAGGGTAAAAAAAAGCCCCGGTGGTATCCGAGGCTTCTTCTTTCCTTTTTTGAGGGTGTGCTAACCCTTACTTAAAGGATTATTTATCTGTGTAGACCTTCTTGATCTTATCCGCGTATTTTTCAGCGATCACGTGGCGTTTCATCTTCAGCATATTGTTCAACTCGTCTCCCACCTCGAAAGGTTTGGAAACAATGAAGAATGGAGTCACTTGCTCGAAAGACTTAAATCCGTTCTTAGAGTTGTTCAGCGCTTTGATCTCTTTTCTATATAGATCCACAACTTTGGCGTTCTCGATCAAAGCTTCTTTGTTGGAAGTGTCTACTCCATTCTCTTTTGCCCATTCTTCTAATTTTTCGAAGTCAGGAACAATGATGGCTCCCAGATTTTTCTGGTCTTGGCCTATGATCATACACTGGCTAATATAAACGGATTCTTGGAGTTTGTTCTCGATCGGGACCGGCTCAACATTCTCTCCGCCTAATAGAACAACGGTGTCTTTTGCTCTTCCGGTAAGTGTTAAGGTATGTTTGAAGTTGATCATCCCCATATCACCCGTATTCATCCATCCGTCTACAAGAGCCTTGGAGGTAGCTTCTTCATTTTTGAAGTAACCTTTCATGACCTGAGGACCTTTTACGAATACAACACCTTTGCGTCCTAGTCTTCCCTTGATCACTTTTCCGTTCTCGTCGATCTCTGTCAGAATTTCGTTATTATCATTTCTGATCTGAAGATGGGTTTTAGGAACGATGGAACCTACAGAACCGATAATGAGTTTTTGGAAAGTTCTCACGGAAAGTACAGGAGAAGTTTCAGTCATACCGTAACCTTCCAAAACGTTGATCCCAATATTATTGAAGAATTCGTCTACGTGACGAGGAAGTGCTCCTCCTCCGGAGATCGAAGCCTTAAGTCTGCCACCAGTAGCGGTCCTAATCTTGGAAAGAACAATCTTGTCCAAAGTCGCGCTATTGAAGAATACTCCAAGTCCTGCAAGAATGTACAGAGGAAGGCTCAAATAAGAGAACTCAGTAGAAGCAAGCAGATAAGCCGCTACAGAAGAGACCACAGTCAGAGTGAATGGTCCGGTCAGTAGCAATTGACCTAACATTAAGATCCCGTAGAATAAGGAAACGATCGGGTTTCTTCCGTGATAATCCACTTCTTTGCCTGTGATAAAACGAATTGCTGCGTTTTTCTTATCAGAGAAGAAGTAAGCCAGTTTGAATAATCCGCGACGGATCGCAGGAGTTTGGCTTGGATCATTGATCCTTGTATAAATACCGTTGTAGATATTTTCCCAAAGACGAGGAGCGGAACCCATAAATGTAGGTTTCACAGTTGCCAAGTCTTGGCGAAGATCCCTAACGTTTGTATAATATGTTGCTGCACCGATGCTGATACAAACATATTCCACAACTCTTTCGAATACGTGCCATACTGGAAGAATAGAAAGTAGTCTTGCTTCTGCATTGATCTTTAACATAGGAGTTACGTTCAATACTTGGTGCATCATATTAGAATGTCTTAATTGAACGCCTTTTGGAAGACCTGTGGTTCCGGAGGTATAGATCAAAGTGAAAAGATCCTCAGGTTTGATAGCGGCTACTCTATCTTCTACCTTACGAGAACCGGAAGCTCTTAAACTTTTTCCCTTTTCGATCAGGTCATGCATTTTCAGAACACCCGGAGCCTCGGATTCTTTGTCCATTATGATAATCGTTTTTACTTTTCCGAGCTGGGATTTGTTTCTGTTGAATTTCTCCAACATTTTATCGTTTTCTATAAATACTACTTCTGACTCGGAGTGACTAACGATATAAACGATCTCTGAGTCGGTGATATCGGTTCCTCTTGGAACGTCAGCAGCCCCGGTCATGATGATACCGTAATCTGCGATGATCCATTCTACACGGTTATCCGCAAGTAAGGCGACGTGATCTCTGGATTGAATGCCTAGTTCGATCAAAGCTTCGGCAAGATTTACACCTGCATCGTATAACTCTGAATAGGTGATCGGCAAATAATTCTTTTGCGCATCTTTGTACAAGAAAGCCGGTTTATTTTTAAATTTTTCTGCCGACTCACGAAATAATTGGGCGAGATTCTCAGCCATGAATGGAAATTCTCCTGAAATGAAATGGAAAGATGGATGATGTCCGGCAGCACCTACCGGGAATCTAATTCCAGATTCAAACTAAATGCTGAAAGATAAATCCTTTTTTTTAAAACAAGTCCGAGTTTGGCTTTTTATTATACGATCGTTATGGATAAAACTCAATTTTAAGGAGATTCAAGCCAGTTTTTTAGCCTTCCGGTCAATATCGGTAGATCTTTCTCTGAAATTCCGTATTGGGAATGAAGTTTCTTTCCGGATTTGCTAAACACGAATAATGCAGGTTGTCCTTCTATCTTAAGAGGGGTCACTAATTTCCATTCGGGGTCCAAAAGGCTAGGGTACAACATTCCAAAATCGGAAGCTGCTTTCTTGATCTCTTCCAAACTTAGATCGTCTTCGGTGTTTACGCCCAACACAACCGCAGGGGAATCTTTCAATCTTTCTCTCAGTTTTTCGACTACAGGGACTGCTTTTTTACATGGTTCGCACCAGCTTGCCCAGAAGTCTAAGACCACTAACTTGCCTTTGTCCTCCGAAAATTTGTGGGAATTCCCATCCCAATCCTGGAGGGTCACCTGGTAGAGTAAAGGTTGTTCGTCCGATCTACAATCGTTTATGAATAAAATGGAAAAGAGAAGAAGAAAGAAAGGCCAGGCTTTTCTAAAAACCATACTTCCAGATTACAAATAAGAATATAAGCTACAAGTCATTTCCTACCAATTCTACCTTGCTTTAAAGAGTGGAGATCAAAAACTTGTACAAGGTTTTTAGCCTTGGAAGAAACCAGGATCTATAATTACTATTTCCAATTTTCGGAATTTCAATCCTATTTGGAAGGGAGAAGGTTTCAAGGAACAGGCATCCATTTTGATTCCGGAGCTCCCGAAGGATTTGCAAAGCCGCCAATTCTCTCCGCATTTTTAGATCCGAAAAAGGGACTTATTCTACAATTAAGATCTAGCAAAACTTTAGAAAAAATCTGCACCGATTGGACGGACAATTCCTGGTCAAGGAAAGAAGATCTGTTCATTTGGAATGTGAGCCCGACTGAGCAAATTTATTTCCAAGCCTTGGATAGTAATCGGATCCATATCCATTGGAAATCTTCTTCCGATATTATCTTTTCTGGAACGATAGAACTAGGTAAAAAATCTTTGGTCCAAATAATCTTAAACTTATTTACTAGAAACTAGATCCCTAAAAATTTTTTTCACAAGTGCAGCAGACTTCTTTCTTTCGAATCTTTTCAGATCCGCTTTTGGGAATTTAAACTTCTTTTTTTGAAAATCCAAAATCGCTTTTTTCCATTCTTCCTCCGATTCAGGAGAAATATACACGCAGGAATTTTTTCCTATTTCTCTAAACACTTCTAGATCAGAAACGATACAAGGTAAAGAATAAGCAAGCGCTTCTAAAAGTGGAATCCCAAATCCTTCGTAAATAGAAGGAAAAACAAATAGGCTCGCCTGAGAATACAAATACTTAAGCTCTTCTTCATTTACGAAATCGAACCAATATAATTCTCCCGACTCGGAAGATTGTTTGAATTTTTCCAGAAACTCGGGAGATTCCCAACCTTCTTTTCCTGCATGGACCCAAACTAGATCCGACCTTTCTTTCTTAGCCTTTTGATAAGCCTTCAAAAGTGTTCCGAAATTCTTCCTAGGTTCCAAAGTGGAAACGGTTAAGAAAAATCTTTTAGGTAATTTGCCGATCCGTTTTGTAGGAGGGGTTTTGATCTTCTGGATCTCTTTAGGATCGTAACCCGGATATATAATTTCTATCTTTTCTTTCGGGAAAGAAGAGTATTTTAAGATCTCGGAAGAAGTGAATTCAGAGTTTGCCAAAATGAAATCAGCTCTTTGGATACTTCTTCTTAAATAAAAAAGCTGCTGGAATCTTGCAATACGCCTCATGGTCTCCGGAAAACGATAGGCCACAAAATCGTGATAAGTCAAAACCCCTGGGATATTTTTGGGTAAGAATAGAGGAAATACTTGCTGTGTTCCCCAAAATAGATCGATCTCATATTTTCTAAGTTGGAAAGGAAGGTAAAAAGCAAAGTAGATCCCTCCTTTTTTGGAGAATAGACCTTCTCCGATCACAGGTTTTATATTCGGATTCTTGAATAGATCCGAATAACCATCGTGTATCGGTCTATGGGAAAAAAGATAAAATTCAAAATCTGGATCTTTCTCGAAACCTTTCAGTATGGATTCGATCAGTCTTCCTACTCCGGAAACCGGAGTGGATAATGGCCTTGCATCCAAAGCGATCTTGTATTTTTTTCTGCCTAAGTCGGACAAACTAAGAACTTGCCTTTTCTAAAATTAATTTACCAACGATCCCTAACGGAAGCTTGGAGGGAAGTTTTAAACTTTTCCCAAAACTGGGTCACGAGCTTTGCATCTCCGGCGATTAGCCCTATCCCTAGTTTCGAAGTTAAAAATGGATAATCTTTTCCGGAACGGATTTCCAGATCTTTTCCTTGAGAAGCACGTAGTATCGCAATTCCTCCCGCTACATCCCAGTCGTTTTTAGGTCTTAAGGAAAGTGTTAATGGATATTTCCCGACTGCAACAAGCGCTAGTTTATAAGCAATAGAACCTTTTGGCTCGAATACAAAATCATTTCCATAATCTAAATTTTTGAAAAGACCTGCTTTAGTTTCCGAAACAGAGACAAGAACCTTAGAAGGCTCCGAAGATCCGGATCTTTGAAGATAGAAGGTATTCTCCCAATCTATCTGATTTTCTACATAAGGAGACTTTAGGACTTTATAATATGCTCCCTTACCTTCCGCTCCCCAAAAAAATTCTCCCGTTGCGGGATTCATTACGATCCCGAAAACAGGTCTACCTTCTTCTAAAAGTCCTAGACTAATCGCAAACTCAGGGTTTCTAGCTACGAATTCACGGGTTCCATCGATTGGATCTAAGATCCAAACTCTTTCTCCTTTCAGAGTGGAATGAGAAAAATCCGAATCTTCTTCGGAATAAACTTTGTCTTTTAGGATTTTGCGGATGCCGCCTGCAATGATCTCATTTGCCTGCAGGTCGGCTTCTGTAAGAGGATCACCTTTGGATTTTTCCATCACATGGAAATTTGTTCCATAGATGGAAAAGATCCGGTCTGCGGCTTCCAGAACAAGTTTAGAAACTAATTCCGCTTCTTCCGGAAATCGCATGAAAAAGGATTATTTTCCGGAAGTTGGCTGAGCCGGTTGTTTATCTTCCTTATGAGGTTCCTCATCCAAATTATCAGGACGGACGTAGAATACCTCGTTGATAGGAGTTTGGAGATAGATTTCCGGATCCATTAGATAACTGTAAAATACGATATAGGTTTTGTATTTTACATACACTCCGAAAGTTCCCTTTTGGGGCTCATACGAAATGGAATCCGCTTTTAGATCCTTAGTGTATTCCTTGTAATCCAAGTATTTACGATGAAGGCTATATTTTAAAGCGGAGAGAAGATTTTTTTCCAGAGTCGCTTTTTTAGCGGATTCGGAAACTTTTCGATTCTTATTAAATTCTTCTACTTTATTAAATTCTTCTACTAAACCGCTGACTTTTCCAGCAAACAATGGGGTCCCTAGGCAGATAGCCAAGGCTAGTATTACGATCCGTTTCATTGTTTCTCCTATGTTCCTGTGAATAATATCGGTATTTTAGGGGGTGAACTTTCCCCCTTGTTATAATTTCTCTAAGGGAGTATAGGCAAGGAAAAAGTTCTTCTCCAGGCTCCCGAATTTGATTTTTACTTTACGGTTTTTGCCGGTCCCTTGGACGGAAATCACCTGTCCCAGGCCAAATTGTGCATGTTTGACCTTATCTCCTTCTCGGATATCCGCCTCTTCGCCCAGCGGTTTAGAAGAATCTTCCCTTTCCCGAGCAGTTTCCTGGATTTTATAGGCTCCGGAGGAAGCAACCGGAGGCCCTTGTGGTCTTCGGACTCCTTTTTGGGCCAGGATACCTTCTTCGCCGAAACATTCTGACGGGATTTCCGGAAGGAATCGAGACGGGATCCGGTCCTCTACTTTTCCGAATTTGCGGGAAGTTCTGGAATAACTCAGGTATAATTTCGCTCTTGCCCGGGTCAATGCCACGTAAAAAAGCCTTCTTTCTTCTTCTTGGCCGTTCGGTTCTTCCAAACTCATGGAATGGGGGAAGGTCCCTTCTTCCAAACCTGTCAGAAATACCGTGGGGAACTCCAATCCTTTTGCATTGTGGACAGTCATCAGATGAACATAGTCAGTGAGCTGCGCGGAATCCTCTTCCGAAGTGAGAAGACTGATCTGGTTCAGATATTCTTCCAAGTTGGGGGAATCTTCTCTGGACTCATATTCTTCGATGGAGTTTACGAATTCTCTGACGTTCTCTACTTTAGAAACCGCTTCCTCATCATGGGCATCCCTTTCCATATAGTCGATCCAACCGGATCTTCCTACGATCTCTAGGGCAATCTTTGAAGGTAGCTCCCCTTTTTCTTTCCGGTCGATCAGGTCTTCGAATAGATGATAGAGTTCTTTCGCTTTTCCCAAACTTGCTTTTTTTAAAGGAAGATCGGGATGTCCTATCGCCTCTAAAAAAGAAATTCCCTGGTCTAAGGAGAATTTACGGATTTTTTCTATACTTGCCTCTCCTATTCCTCGGGGAGGTGTATTCACAATTCTTAATAAAGAATTGGAATCCATAGGATTTGCCACCACGTTCAAATACGCGATCATATCCTTGATCTCGGCTCTATCAAAGAACCTAAAACCGCCGAAAATTTTATACGGGATGCCGGAGGATCTAAGTCCTTCTTCAAAATATCTGGATTGTGCGTTCGTTCTGTAGAAGATCGCAAAGTTTTTATACTCAGCGCCCCTTGCTGCTCCTGACCTTATCTTTTTTACGATATCATAAGCTTCTTCCGTTTCATTCTCGAATTGAGAAACGGAGATTGGCTCACCTAGTTCGTTATTTGTGAATAATTCCTTTTCTTTTCTCCCGCTATTATTCGCGATCACCTTGGAGGCTGCACGGATGATCCTGGAAGTGGAGCGATAATTCTCCTCAAGTTTTACTACATACGCGTTCGGGAAATCACTTTCGAAATTTAGAATATTCGAAATATCTGCTCCTCTCCAGGAATAAATGGATTGGTCGTCGTCCCCTACTACGCAAAGATTTCCCCTGTCTCCGGACAGTAAACGTACCAAAGTATATTGTGCCTTGTTTGTATCCTGGTACTCGTCCACCATAATATAATTCCATCTATCTTGGTAGGACTTTAAGACCCCTGGATTCTCTCGAAAGAGCTGCACTGTTTTTTGGATCAGGTCACCGAAATCTAAGGCCTGGTTCTTCTTTTTACGTTTTTCGTATTCCTCATAGATATTTGAGATCATCTGAGATCGATGGGAAAAATTCTCCTTTCGAATATAAGAATCCGAATCGGAAAGCCCATCCTTCCATGAAGAAAAGATCCCGGTCAAAGAAGAAGGTTTGTATTGTTTAGGATCCTCATGTAGATCTTTGATCACCTGCTTAATTAAGGATTCCTGTAATACGGAATCATAAACCGTAAATCCGGAAGGCATTCCTAGATAAGAAGTTTCCCTTCTCAAAATATATAAACAGAGAGAGTGAAATGTTTTGATCTGAACATTCCAAGGAATAGAAGGCACTAATTTTGCCACCCTTTCCAACATTTCCGCAGCAGCTTTATTTGTAAAAGTTAGAGCGCAGATAGAATCCGTTCTTTTGTTCAGGATCAGGTTCGCAATCCTATGAGTGATTACCCTGGTTTTTCCCGAACCTGCCCCTGCTAATATCAAAACAGGGCCTTCTAATCTTTCGACTGCGGCTTTTTGCGGATCATTCAAGCCTTGTACTAGGTCAACTGACAAAGCAGAAACTCCTTAGAATCGGTAATCACCGATACCGAATACGAACTGGAATGCATTGTCCGATTCGTATCTTTCGAAAGGTGCCCAGAAATTTCCGGTAGGTTTTAATTTTTGAGCGAAGTAGATACGAAGAGGAAGAACAGGGATCTGGACTCTAAGACCAACACCCCATGAATATCTCATTCTATCCATAGCAACGTTATCCGATGATAGGATCAATCTTCCCGGATTATTCAATTCGTCGTAGGTAACGTCGGCCTTACGTCCATTCTGCAAATTGAAATTATTTTGAATATACCAACCGATCGGGTTCGCAGCAATCTGATCTTCTTTATTCTTATCATAAGATTCGAAATAATCTTTTTTTGTTCCAACTGCACGGTTCGTCTGTTCGTATAGGGCTCCCCCATCCAAAAAGACTACAAGCCACAATAAGCTTGGTTCAATCGGAATACGGATCTCCGTATCGAAAAGAAGACGATGCTGAGCACCATCTCTCCATTCTACAGGATACTTTTGGTCGTTATAATACCAACCTCTTAAGGATTCATAGCCACCTATAATGAGCAAATCCTGAGGACGGATGTACGGATCCTGGACGGGGTCCTGGTTATGAGCTCCTCCGGCAGGAGATCTTTGGAAAATGAATGTATCGGAGGTCCTGAATTCTTGGACCACTCTCCATCTGCGAAGAGCGTTGTTCCGGATCAAACCTCCGAACGTAAAATCGAACCAAGTATGATAATATTCCGCTAATATCCTATATTGGTCGAAGTGAGAAGTTCCACCTAAGTATTGCCCCACGTTATCCACCTGGAAGAGTAGATCGTAACCTCTAGTAGGAGCGAATACGTTGTCTCGGATATCGTAAGCAAGACCGTTTGTAACCTGAGAACGGAACTGCCATCCCCTTCTTACGTTAGCCAAAACCGCATCGGACACAAGTGCCGTTGGGTTGGAATAAGAATAGAAAGCAGGAGTATATCTATGGAAGTGGGTCCAGTTGGTCCCAAGCCTGTGAGCAACCCCCATTGTAACTCCTAAACCGTTATTATCATAAGTAGCATTTTCAACGGTAGGCGCGGTTGTACTATCTGAAATGGAGATCGTGGAAGTAGAACCTAAGAATATACTTCGAGAGAAATAGAACATCGAAAGTGAAAGGGACCAAGGAGTATCATACATCCAAGGTTCCGTCCAAGAGATCTGGAAGGATCTACGATAAGGTCCGAATTCCAAACGGCCTGAAACTTTTTGGCCGGTTCCGTTTAAGTTATTCTCTCCGATCTCGGTGAAGATAGTAAATCCAGTGATGGTCCCATAACCACCACCCATGGAAACTGTTCCGGTAGGTTGTTCCAATACTTCAATGACAAGGTTCATCTTTGTATCGTCTGAACCAGGTCTCATGTTAAAGTTTACTTCTTTAAAGTAACCTAGGTTAAAGATCCTTTCCCTGGAACGGTTTACCAAACTAGAATCGAATAAGTCTCCCGGTTTGAAAAGTAACTCCCTTCGGATTACTTTGTCCTGGGTTTTCTTATTACCTTTGATGATTACGTTCTCTATCTGTGCCAGGTTGTTCTCGCGAATGGTGAAATCCACGTGAACAAATTTACGTCCTCTTAGTTCCGGATTATCTCTATAGATTTCTCTTAATTTACGAACGTTTAATTGTTTGTATTCTTCTTCGCAGGCCTTTTTTTCCAGCTCGGTTCTTCTGGTGGCACAATTTTCATAATATTCTAAACTTTCCGTATCCAAAGAAACGATCTTTCTTCTTGGAATTACCTGAGCAAAAATATGCCCTTTAGAACCGTAGAGTTCGTTTACTGTGGCCCTGTCCCTGGAAAATACAGTCTCGTCGAAAACTTCTCCTGCATCTTTGGCGCTATAATCCAAAGACTTCTCGATCTCTGGGATCGTGAATAGAGGCTTTAATTTGTCCTTAGGAGTTTCGGGCGGATTATTTTCTTTGTTCAAGAAGATTGGTCTACCTTCTCCGTCAGTAGTCATATCGTGAGCAACAGTATATCCGTTAAAATAATACACCTGTCCTTCATACAGTTTGATATTGACTATGATTACCCTTCTGTTTTTCTTTTCGGGGTTCTCCCAATGGATCTCCCAGTTCGTACCTTCTCGGATCAACTCCGAATCCAAATAACCTTTACTTCTTAAATAAGCTTGGATAACTTCCTTATCTTTTTCGAAGGAACTTTCTTTGAAGTTACCGCCTTCGAATAGACCTTCTTCCTTTAACTCCATGAGTCCAAGGATCTCAGAAGTTTCGATGGTCTCGTTACCGTAGATATTGATCTTTGCGACCGGGATCTCTTCTCCCTCGTCTATGATAAAACGGACCTTTACTAAGTTTGTCTTGGGATCAGGCTTTCCAAGCTCGACCTTTACATAGGCGAGAAAGAATCCTTCATCTTTATATTTTTGTAATATAATATCTCTGGACTTAGTGACCTTTTGCGGAGTGATCACCTCGTTATCCTTAAGAGGCATTTTGTCCCGGAGATCAGCTGGAAAAACTTCATCCGCTCCGACAAATTCGATGTCTTTAACCCGAGGTCTTTCCCTGAGTTCAAAGGTGACACGGACACCTCCGTCCATCTCTTCCGCTTTGATATCTATAAAGTAGAAGAATCCGGAAGCGAATAATGCCTTTAAGTCTCGGTCTATTACTCCTTTTGTCAGAAGTCTACCTGTTCTCAATTCCAAAAGACCGCTGATATCCGAGTCGGAAGTGTTCTTATTTCCGCTAAATTTTATTTCTCTTACGATCTTTCCGAAATAATCGCTTTTTTTAGAGAAAAGTTGAGAGATCTCGCCGGAGTAAAAAAAGAATCCGCTTACAAAAATAACGGCAAAGGATTTATATATAGATGCTTTTCGTTTCAAGAGTCTTTTGAAATCGCCTTAAGGCTTTATTAAAAATCGAGAAAGTAAAGAACCTTCTCGAAATAAGTCTTTAGATCCACCTAAGCGGATCACTGACCTCCCGGTTGACGAACCATTGCAAGATTAAATCTTGTTACTCCGGCTTCGTTCACTTTATCGATCACTTTGACGATGGTTTGGTAGCTTGCTCCGCCATCTCCTCTGATAATCACCCGATTTTTACTCTGTTCTTTTTTGTCTTTGTCGTCGCCTTGGTTTTGGCCATTGAACAATTTTATCTTTTCTGTCAGTTTTTCCAAAGGAACAGGCTCAGTGTCTTTATCTAGAAAAATTTTCCCGTCCTTATTGACAGTGATTACCAATTCGTCCTTTTTCTTTTCCTGAGCAGTGCTGGAAGATCTAGGGAGTTCTATTTTTACGACTGTGGATTTTTCCAAGGTCGCATTCATCAAAAAATAAATTACGATGAAGCAGATAACGTCGATCATAGGAGCAAGCTCGATCTGGCCTGCCCTAAAACTTCCGCTTTCTCCCCGATTCCATTTTTTGAATTTCATTTTATTTTAAAAACCTAAGCGCCTGCTCAGAAAGACTTTCCATTTCGGAAATCGCGTCTTCTTTTTTCTTTTGGAAGAAGTTATGGAAAATATAAGCTGGGATCGCTACTGCAAGTCCCATAGCTGTGGTGATCAACGCCTCACTGATCCCTACTTCGGCTCCTCTGGTTCCGGAGCCTTCTGCGAAGGAGCGAATGATCCCAAGAACTGTCCCCAATACTCCTAAAAGTGGAGAGATCGTTGCAATGGTAGCTAACGGAGAAAGGAATTTTTCCATTCTCTGGATCTGGTTTAATCCTTGGGTTAAAATTTCGTCATCCACGGAAGATGAATTTCTTTTAAACTGCGTAATACCAGCTTGTAAAACCTGGGAGACAGGTCCTTGGCTAAGGCTTCTCATCAGGTCAGAAGCGGAGTCATAGTTTTTCTCTCTGAGTAGATCTTTTACCCTTCTCCAGTCGTCTGGACTAATGGACTTCCAACGAGAGAAAAAGATCAGCCTTTCTATGATTATCGTAAATCCCACTATAGAAACTAGAAGGATCAGAATGGGTACGGTTTCCGGCGGAATAATGGAAACCAAAGAATCTGTTTTGGCAAGAATCATATCGGCTTGAGGTTCTCCAAGGAGTAGGGTTTCCAACTCGGCTGTCCCTGCCAAACGATTTTTAAAAGGAAGTTTTCCTTTTTACCGGAGCGGAACATTCTGCCCCGGTAAAAAATGGGAACCCAAGAAGGTGAATTATACAGCCTTCTTTTTGAGTAATTCCTTCGCGTGATGGAGGGCGCCTTTGGAGATATTTTGACCCGCAATCATTCTCGCAAGTTCCATCGTTCTCTCCTCCATTCCTAGGAATTCAGTTTCGGAGACAGTTCTTCCCTCTTTTAATCGTTTACTCACAAGAAGATGATGGTCTGCAGCAGCGGCAATCTGCTGTAAATGTGTGACCAAAATGATTTGGTGAGTTTTAGAAAGAGTTCTGAGTTTTTTTGCTACATCCGAAGCGATCTCTCCGCCCAGACCAGAGTCAATCTCGTCGAAAACTAAAACTTTTCCGTCGAAATTGGAACCAAGTACACTTTTGATGGCCAACATCACTCTAGAAATCTCTCCCCCGGAAGCGATCTTACGGAGAGGTCTTGGCTTTTCTCCAGGGTTCGGACTGAAATAGAATTCTGCCTGGTCCAATCCGAATTCGTTTACCAAATAGGATTTTCCTTGGGCTTCTACTTCGCCTTCTGGGCTTGTCTCCCAACGAAGTACTACCTGCAACCCTGCTCCTCTCATTCCCAGAACTTCTAATTCTGATTTGAGTTTGGACTCGAATTTGTTCAGCGCTTCTCTTCTAGATTTGGAAAGCTGCAAACAAGCCTGTGTCAATTTGTCTGCCGCCTTTTTCTTTTCTTTTTCCAAGGAAGTTTTAGAATCTAAGTTCTGCTCTAAGGCTGCAAGTTCGTCTTCTGCCTTCTTCTTTGTTTCTAAAATTTCAGAAACAGAATTTCCATATTTTTTCTTAAGCTTTTGGATCAGATCCAGTCTGGACTGCACATGGGATAATCTTTCCGGAGAGAAAAATACCTCTTCCTTTTGGTCCTGGGCGGTAGTATTGATCTCACGGATCGTAACGTATGCTTCCTTGAGAGCGGAATCCATTTCATTTAATGATTCATTCAAAACTTTGATCTTATCAGAAGCGGCAAGCACCTTGGGAAAAATCCCTAAAACGGAAGATTCACTTTCGTGCAAATAGCCTGTAATAATATCCAGATTCTCTGCGAGTTTTTCTCCGTGGACGAGCAAGTTCTCTTCCTTACTCAGTTCTTCCTCTTCGCCCTGTTTTAAATTGGCAGTATGGATCTCTTCTATCTGGTATTGAAGTATCTCTTTTTTGCGGTTTCTGTCCGCATGAGACAGTTCCAATTCCTCTAGTCTTTTTTTGAGGCTTTTATAGGTTAAGAACCCTTCCTTTACTTCTCCTCTGAGTGTATGCAGACCGGCAAAACTATCCAGGATATCCAACTGCTGTGCCTTGTCCAAAAGTAAGATCTGGTCATTCTGGTTATGAACTTCGGATAGGATCTCTCCTAGGCCTCGAAGCACCTGAGCGGAAGAAAGTGAATGATTGATCTGTATCTTTGTTTTTCCATCTCGGGTGAACTCTTTTCGGATCACGATCGCCGACCCATTGAGTGGAAATCCATGTTCCAGCATCCATGTTTTAACCGCTGAATTTTGGGAAATATCGAACTCCGCTTCTAAACAATACTTATCCGAGCCTGTACGGATATCCATAGTACTGCTCTTGCCTCCGAGTAAGGAAGAAAGAGCATCCAATAAGAGGGATTTTCCGGAACCTGTCTCTCCAGTGATCGCGGTCAGCCCTTTACTTAAGTCGATTTGAGCGGATTCAATTAATGCGAAATCTCGAATTGTAATTGTTTGAAGCATGATTTGTCCTCTTTGCAACGTCATACTATTCGTACGTTTATATACTTTTGTAAACTATTTTTTTGTATAGTATTTCAAAAATTTACAGGATTCATAGAAGACTAAATTCTATAGAATATAAGGGTTTAATAATATTTCTAAAAATGAGATTTGTCTAAATTTCGCTAGTCGGATTCTCACCACCCCAGCGAAGGACGCGGCCGGCCCTTTACGTTTGTATCCTTTTTGAGATCTAGGACCCCCTGATTTTTGATTGCATGAATCCTCCTAGAGGAAACACTGGGTATCGATTTTTCTCCCACAGAGGACTAAACGAGCATGGCAAAAAGTTTCAAACAATTAGACGCCCAGCTCTCCGAATACATCCTCAACCGCTCCCGCATCTCCGTTCAATCTTCCAGAATGAATTCCAAATTGGAAAAATACGTTTTGCGTATTCTAACGGAAGTTCTGGAAAAATTGGGCCAAACAAGATACATCGAAATGTTGTATACGATCACCAAAGAAATGGCGATCAACGGCGTTAAAGCCAACCAAAAGCGGGTTTTCTTCGAAGATCTGGGTTTGGATATCCGGAATCTAGATCACTATGACCAGGGTCTGGCTCAGTTCAAACAGAACTTCTCCGAAAAAATGGCCGACGAATACGGGAAACGTTGTCTAGCCAGAGGCGTTTTTGTCAAAATTACGGTAACCTATACTAGCGAAGGTTTGGTAGTCGAAGTAGTAAACAATACTCCTGTGATCGAGATCGAAGAATCTCGTATGAGGGAAAAAATGAAGAAGGCGATGGAATACAACGATATCGCCGAGTTCTATATGGATAATATGGACAATACTGAGGGAGCAGGTCTTGGGATCGCTCTTATCATGATCCTTCTCAAAAGTGAGAATATTGATCCGAACTTATTCAGGATCCAGACAGACGTCGCTGAAACTGTCGCTAGAGTAGAAATCCCTTTCACCGACAATTACGTAACCATTAGAAGTAAGGAAATCAACCAAGTTGGAAATAACAAATAAGACTGCCGTAATCACCGGTTCTGCCGGAGGTTTAGGCAAAGAGATGGCCCTTCATTTTGCGAAATTGGGAGCCAATATCGTTCTATCGGATATCTCCGCAGACAAACTAGCAGAAGCCAAAAAAGACATCGAAGCACTCGGCGCTAAGGTGATCGCAGTTCCGACAGACGTTTCTAAGGAAAAAGACGCTGTTGAACTCATGGAAAAAGCGGTTTCCGCATTCGGATCCGTGGACATCGCGATTTTGAATGCAGGTATCCTAAGAGATGGTCTCTTAATCAAGGCGGATAAACAAACTGGTAAAGTTGCCTCCAAAATGTCTTTGGCAGAATGGCAGGCAGTGATCGACGTTAACCTAACTGGAGTATTCCTAACAGGTAGAGAAGCTGCGGTCCAAATGGTAAATAACGGTACTAAAGGGGTAATCATCCCGATCGCTTCCGTATCCATGCACGGTAACCCTGGCCAGACCAATTATTCCGCCGCAAAAGCGGGTGTGGCAGCCATGACCAGGCTTTGGGCGAAAGAACTCAGCCGTTACGGTATCCGCGTTGCAGGGATTGCACCAGGATTCATCGCAACTGAAATGGTAATGAAAGACATGAATCCGGAAGCTCTCAAAAAATGGGAGTCCCAAATTCCGATCGGTAGATTGGGTAGACCGGATGAAATTGCAAGCACTGCGGTATTCATCGCTCAAAACGATCTGGTAGACGGAGTCGTTTTGGAAATTTCGGGAGGGGTCAAAATTTGACCCCTTTGTTTCTTCAATCCCTTTCTCCAGTCCATTAGTTTTCCCTAATTCTTCCACACTTTTGCCTTCAATACTTCCATTTCGCCTATCTTAGTTAGGCTGAAAGCTTGCCGACTCTTCTACACGTTTTCTTGAATTAGAATTCTGGCAAATTCGAAGTTTATAATAGTACGTTTTTCGTTTATTGTTAAATTAGAATATTGAATTTTTGGGATCTTCTAAACGTAAGAGGCTTCTAATATTCGAAGGATTGAAAGTTATAATATTCAATATATGTAAGCTATAGAGGTTAATAATTCTACAATTGGTAATAAATTATTTTCCATTTTATTTACATAATTATATCATAATTTACACGAATTATAATTTAGCAAAAAATAGAGATAGTTTTCGGAAATCCTTGTAAATTTCAAAGGTTATGTTAGAGTGGATTCAAATACAACAGAAGGCAGATTATGGCAGCCCAAAAGTTAGACATTAAAAAAACTCATCTGGATTCTACTATCCGCGGACTTAAAGCAGTAGCTCATCCTGATAGATTGAAAATTCTTCTCCATCTTTCTAAAAAAGAACACAGCGTAGGAGAACTTGTAGACGCACTTGGTATCAGCCAATCAGCTGCTTCCCAGCACCTTAGCAAAATGAAAGAAGCAGGATACTTAGGAAGCAAAAAAGTTTCCAATCAAGTATTCTACTCTATCAAAGACGCAAAATTTAAAGCATTCGCAAAATCTTTACTTCAGATCTTTTCTAAGTAATTAATAGCTGTGGGGGGTTCTTAGGAGCCCCTTTTATTGTTCTTCTTTTCTGATCAAATCCACGTAATCCGCAATCGCAGTTTCCAAATCAGTAAATCCTTCCTTGTAACCGCTGGAGATCAGTTTCTGTGTCTCGGCCTTTGTATAATATTGGTATTTTGCCTTTAAACTTTCGGGCATCTCCATATATTCTATGTTTTCCGGTTTTCCCATCGCCTTGAATAATGCGGAAGCAAGCGATTTCCAGGTCTCCGCCTGTCCCCTTCCCACATTATATAAACCAAATTTACGATTTTCTAACAAATATAGACTGATCTTGGCTGCATCCTTTACGTAGAGGAAATCCCTTTTTTGTTCTCCATCCTTATAATCAGGGCGGTAGGACTTGAATAATTTTAATTTTCCTTCGGAAGAGATCTGTTCGTATCCTTTTAATACTACGGACCTCATGTCTCCCTTATGAGCCTCTCCGAATCCGAATATATTGAAATATTTCACTCCAGTGATCTTATCTAAGAATCCTTTTTTTAAGGCATATAGATCGAACATATGTTTGGAGTATCCGTACATATTCAAAGGTTTGAGTGAATGGATCGGAGCCTTATCGTCATATCCGAATTGCCCGTCCCCATAAGTGGCTGCAGAAGAAGCGTATAAGAATTGGATCTTCCTACGTAATGACTCTTCCGCTAAGATCTTAGTATATTCATAATTGTTTCGAATTAAATAAGAAGCGTCCGTTTCCGTTGTGGAAGAACAAGCTCCCAAATGAAAGATATGAGAATAATCCTTTAAGATATCTGTGGTCTGGATTTTTTCTAAAAATTCCTCTTTTTCAGAATAATCCGTATATTGCAAACCTCTTAGGTTTTTCCATTTGGATGTTATGCCCAAATGGTCTACAACGAGGATATCAGAAATCCCTTGCTCGTTTAGAAGTCTAACTATATTACTTCCGATCAGTCCGGCTCCACCGGTAACGATTACTCGTTTCATTTCCATTCTTCCATTCGATTATAATGAATCCAAAAGTCTACCAAATCTATTCTCCACCTGCTTGGAGATTTTAGGATCTTCTTCCAGGACAGGAGGATACCAAGTTTTTAATCTAGCATCCACGAGAATAGGACCCTGGAAAGAAATATGATTTCGAACCACCTTAGAATCTCCGTAGATATCTGCTGCAGGTTCAAATCGAGTGAATACATTCCAGATAAAATCGTGATCGGATTTAGTTGCTTCTCCAGAATCATCTACTAAGAATACAAATAAAAATCCTTGGGTGATCGCTTCCTTACGAAGTAACTCTAATACACCGTCTCCTTTTTTGTATTTCGGTCCGGAAACCACTAATACCCCAGGGCAATATACTTTCGGATTTTTGAATCTAGAATTTTTAAGATTAGAGGTGATCTTAGGTTTTAGTTTTTGGGTTTTAGGTCCGACTCCCAGTAGAATTGCCTTACTTCCTTCGTTTACTTTCGGTCCTGTATAATCTAAAGTATCTTGAGAAATATTGGAAAAGATATGTAAGTCTGTCTCCGGTTGGAATCTTTCTAGTGCGGCTATGAAAGTAGTTTTAAAATCCATCAAAGGCACTTCTTGGTCGGTTACGATCAGGAATTTAGTGAGAGATAATTGTCCTTCTCCCAAAATCCTAAGGGCTCCCATGAATGCTTCTTTTTTGTATCTTTCTTTTACGATTGCGGCAGCTAAAGAATGTACTCCGGACTCTTCATAGGCCCAAATTCCTTTTACCTGAGGCATTACAATCGGGAACATAGGAGATAATAAATGCTGAAGATATTCTGCGATCCAATGGTCTTCCTGCGGAGGACGTCCTACAACTGTCGCAGGCCAAATTGCATCCTTACGAGCGTAAATTTTATCCACTTCGAATACTGGATAATCATGTTTTAATGCATAATATCCGTAATGATCTCCAAAAGGTCCTTCTGGTCTTCTGATCTTGGGAGGAATTTTTCCGATCAACGCAAAGTCTGCATCCGCAACAATCGGTAATGGACTGATCTTTTTGTTTTTAATCACTTTGAGTCTTTCACCTAACAAAAGTGAAGCGAGAAGGAATTCACTTATCTCTTCGGGCAAAGGAGCCACAGCGGAAATTGTAAGTGCTGGCGGACCTCCTACATAGATATGAGCCGGTAACGCATTCCCTTCTGCTTCGGCCTCCGAATAATGAAAGCCTCCTCCTCGATGGATCTGTATATGCATCCCTGTGAGTTTAGGTTCGTGGAATTGGATACGATACATTCCCAAATTTCCCTTTCCGGTTTTGGGACTTTCTGTATACACCAAAGGTAAAGTGATAAATCTTCCTGCGTCCTTAGGCCAGGATTTTAATGCAGGCAATTCATCTAGACTCTTTAACTCGGAATCCAAAACAGGAGCCTTGCTAACTTTCCTAAGACCTACTTTTAAAGCAGTCCAGGCAAGTGATCTTGCTTCCCATACTTTTTTGGGAGTGGGAGGCATAAGATGTTTTGCAGTATATGCAATTTTTTGAATAAACTTTTCCGGATCCTCTCCAAATGCGATCTTGATCCGGTTCTCCGAGCCGTATAAATTAGTGGCAACGGAAAATTTGGATCCTTTTACATTCGAAAATAGAAGTGCAGGTCCTCGTTTGGAGACTACTCTTCTCTGGATTTCTGCGATCTCTAAGACTGGATCTACTTCTTCTTTGATCTCCAAAAGTTCACCTTTTTTAGAAAGTTCTTTTACGAATTCTGAAGTGGATCGAATGCTCATAGTTTTCCTTTTGAATATCAGTTTACTTTTCTAAACCCGGCAGAATTGTTCCTTCTTTAGCCAGGGTCTGTTTGATCTTTTTTGCGATAGAAGAAGGGAATTCAGTCTCTAAATTTTTCCAATTACAGTATTTGATCTCTATGGAAGGACGGATTTTGCGGAAATTTTCGAGGATCTTCTTTTCTGATTTTTGATCCAGTTCTGCTTCGGAAACAAAACCTTGGATCTTATGATGAGTAATCGTGTGTTTAAATTTGATTCCAAGGTCAGTCGGTTTTAAATTCCAATCCAAAATAGGGTCAGCTTCGTAAGGATTTTTTCCTTCGAACAAAAAAGGCAAAGAATAGATCGTTTTAAAAAATCTTCTCTCCGGATAACGAACAAGAAGTATACCTTGTTTGGTTTTCAGAATGTAAAAACGGATATTTAAAAGGATTTCCTTTTTTTTCTTTTCCATTTCCGGAATACTTTCCTGTATTCCGTTTTGGTAGGCCAAACAATCATCCTGTAGAGGACATTCAGTACATAAAGGTTTTGGAATACAGATACGAGCTCCCAATTCCATAACTGCTTCATTATGGTCTCCGGGAGATTCCAAATTTAAAAATGAATCAGCTATCCTTTGTAAGGCAGCATCCGCTTTAGGTCCGGACTCTTTAAACAAGAACAAACGGGAGAGAACTCTTTTTGCGTTTCCATCTAAAACAGCGAAAGGTAAGTTATAAGAAATGGAAAGAATAGCTCGGGCAGTATAAGGTCCGACACCCGGAAGAGAAAGTGCCTCTCCCAAGGTTTTCGGGAATTTTCCGCCGAACTCGTTGACTAAGATCCGAACTCCAGCCAAAAGATTTTTGGCTCTGGAATAATAACCGAGTCCTTGCCAATAACGAAATACTTCCTCTTCTTCGGCGATCGCAAGATCTTCCGGTTTTGGAAATCGATGCATAAACTTTTCGTAAAGAGGAAGCATTGCAGCAACCCTTGTTTGTTGCAGCATGATCTCGCTCACCCAAGTAGAATAAGGAGTTCTGTTTTTTCGAAATGCGAGTTCTCTTTTTTCTTGGACGAACCAATTTCTAAGCTTCAAATTCGTTTTAGGATCGAATTCGTAGTTTTGAGGATCGGTTTCCTTTTGTTTCAGACTCGCGCGCATTTATCTGACTATCCAAGCCTTCTACTCCAGGGCGAAAAGGAGTTTTCGAAGTCGATTTGTTGGAATTCCTACAAAATTGATCTCCCCGCCCTTCTCTGGGTGGGGGCTGCTGTGAAGGGGGCTGGTCGGTGGTACCCAAGAAAAGTTTTCGATCCTATCCTATCGTTTTGATTTCATCTATTATCTCGTTTGACCTTTCGGTCACCGACTCGTCAAAGACGGTCGTTTTCTCGCTCCCTATGGGTCGCTGCGAAAGGACCGAAGCGCTAGCGTTGCCCGAAGCAGCCTGGTTTTCGCGAAGCGAAAAGTCGCCCCGCAAAACCTTTTGGATCCCTTAAAGTAAAAATCCTCCCGAAACTTCCAAGTCCTGTGCTGTTACCCAAGAGAATTCATCTGATAATAGATTTACAATCACCTTGGCAATATCGTCCGGACTTCCGATCCTTCCGAGCGCAGTCTGATCCGCTAATGGTTGGATATATTCTGGATGTTTATCGAAGACTCCTCCTCCCAGATTTGTATGAACTGGGCCGGGAGAGACTGCGTTCACTCTGATCTTTCTTGGAGAAAGTTCTTTTGCCAGATACTTTGTCCATGAGGTCAACGCCGCTTTAGAAGCTCCGTAAGCAGAATATCCTATAAAAGATCCATGACTAGAAGAACTGGAAGTATTCACGATCCTTCCGTTATCTTCTATAAATTTAACAAGATATTGCGTTATGAAAAATGGCCCTTTAAAATTCGTGTTCAATATATGATCGAAATATTCCTCCGTGATTTCCGTGAATGGCATCCCTCCTCCGATACCTCCGTTATTCACCAAGTAATCGAAAGTTTTTCTTTTCCAGATCTCTTCCAGGTTCTTTTTTGCAAGCTCAGCAAAACTTTCAAAAGAAGACTTTTGGCTTAGATCTAGTTTTAGACAAACCGCTTTGGAACCGCTCTTCTCCACTTCTTTTACAACTTCTTCCGCCCCTTTTTTATCCGAATGATAAGTAAGGATCACTCCGATTCCTCGTTTTCCTAATTCGATCGCGGTATTTTTTCCGATCCCGTTACTTGCTCCAGTGACAATTGCTACTTTCATAGTATCCTCCGATCTTCTGATCGTAAGAGGTTTTTAGAAAATCGTAAAGATCGGATCATACCTTTTCATTGCCTAATCCTACCGCTTACATTTTTATGTTATAATTATAGAATGAACGATATCCTAAAAGAGATCGCCCAATTAACGACCAAGGCAAGCACCGAGCCGACTAAGACGGAATTGCCTAGAGTTTTGATCATTAAGGGAGAAGTATCCGAACACCAACTTGCAGCGATCTACGAACCTATGATCGGACTAGTCGTTCAAGGAGGCAAAACGATCTCTATAGGAGACCAGACAATCCAATTAAATGCGCCTTCTTATTTTGTGATCACCGCAGATATTCCTGCAACAGGAAAAGTGCAACAAGGAAAGGCCGGACCTTATATATCCTTAGGTCTTCAATTAGAACAAGATTCTATTTTAGATTTGTTGAATACTCTTCCCCAAAATTTTCCGGAAGAAAACGGCTCCGACGAGTTTTCGGCATGCGAAGCTTCGAACGAATTTTTAGAAGCTTGGGTCCGAATGCTCCGACTTCTAAAAACTCCGGAACATATCCCAGCACTTGCACCTATTTATGAAAGGGAAATACTCTATAGAGCCCTTCTTGGTCCACAAGGTTGGCGCTTAAGAAAATTCTGCCAAGCCCAAGGAAAGGGACCAACCGTATATCCAGCTATTCGATGGATTAGGGAAAATTACACAGCTTCTATGGAAATAAAACGTCTGGCCGCAAAGTCCAGGTTAGGTGTTACTACATTTCATAGACAATTTAAGCAGATCACCGGCTTAAGTCCTGTACAATTCCAAAAACAACTTAGATTACTCGAAGCAAGAAAACTTCTGGTTTATAGTGCTTACTCCGCATCCCGCGCCGCATTTGAAGTCGGATACGAAAGTGTAACTCAGTTCAATCGAGAATATTCCAGATTTTTCGGGGACTCTCCAGCCAGAGATGCTTCTCAGTTAAGAGAAAAAATAGCATTGACGAACTCCCGAAACTTATAAGAATCCAGCGGATCTATTTTAGTGAAGAAAAAAATCAAATGCAAACTTCTAAACTCAACCTTACCCTTGCCCGCTTAGTATTCGCTTCTACCGCTCTGATTTGTTTTGTAGGAGTTCTATTAGAACTATGGTATGCCTACCATCATAAATCCTCTCTTCCACCAAACGCAGGTTTTACTCGTACATTCGGTCCTGGGATTGACAGTTTATTAAATCAATTTTCATTTTTTACCACACAGTCCAATTTGATCTTGGGATTTACTACTCTACTTCTTGCATTAAATTTGGATCGGACCTCTTCTTCTTTTCATATTTGGCGTTTGATAGGGATCATCGATATTACTATCACTGGGATCGTTTTTAATTTCGTTCTACAGACTGTTCCTAAGAACGATATCATCGCTGATACAGCAAGTCACTTAGAACATGATATCGCTCCTATACTTGCAGTTCTTGGTTGGATTATTTTCGGGCCTGCAAAAACGGTAACTCTTCGCAGGATATTATTAGCAGCGATCCTTCCAGTCGCCTATGCAATATTCACTCTGACCAGAGGCGCCATTATGGAATGGTATCCTTATAATATTATGGATGTTCCTCGTTTAGGTTATCCAGGAGTGGTAATTAATATCGTAGGGATATTTGTTCTATTCTTATTGATCGCAGGATTTTTAGCGTTAGTAGATAGACTTCTTCCATCAAAATTTGGAAGAATCTCTTTCCCAAACTCTTAAGTTTCTTCTCATTTGTTTGTAGGAGATCCTACTCACGGCGGAGTCCTGAAAATAACTTTTGAATTCTTTCTCATCCAGGTCCGAGAGATTTTCTTTTTTGAAAAGATCTCGGATCTTAAATTCACCTATCTCAGTTTTCCAACCTTTCTTGCGCGCCTTTACCTGGTTCCAAGGACAGATCTCTTGGCATATATCGCAACCGTACACCCAACCATGTAAAGATTCAACATCCTCAGATCGATCTTCTATCGTTTTGTAAGATATACATTTTCGAGCGTCAATTTTGTAAGGTTCCAGCGCACCGGTAGGACAAGAATCTATACAGGCCCTGCAAGTCCCACATCTGTCCTTTGCATTTACGGAAACAAAACGGACAGGAAGATCCGTAAAGATCAGGCTAATAAAGAAGAAGGACCCATATTCTTCATGGATCAAATTCGTATTTTTTCCGATCCAACCTATACCTGCTTCTCTCGCTAAAATTTTCTCTGGAACAGGAAGAGAGTCCACTCCCTGTCTGAATTTTTGATTTGGAAACTTCTTCTTTAGAAATTCCAATAAACTGGAAGCTTTTTTACGAAGAACGGAATGATAATCCTCTCCCATCGCGTATCTGGAAAATCGATAAGGAAGATCCAGATTTTCATATTCAGGATCATTGTATAACGCACCTAACGCAATCACCGATTCAGGTTTAAATCCAAGTCCTTCTAACTCCAACCGAAGGTTCATGTTTTTAGGATACCAATCCATATTTCCATGACGACCTTCTTCGACCCAATGAAGAATATTCTCTTTGTCTTCGGACGGAACGTAGGCCGGGGCCACTCCGAATAATTGGAACCCATTTGTCTCCGCGATATCCTTTAGTTCATCCAGAAGTTCTTTACTTTCAAGAAGCATATCTTATTCTTTCTTTATGCAGGAAGGAGAAGAAACATCCTTACTTTCTTTGTCCGGAGGAATTCCGCTCCAGGAGCTTTTAAGCGCGGCAAAAGAAGCCGGTTTGGATCTTCCTAAAGAAAGAACAAGACCATTAGGTAGGATTTTACTCGCAGGACTTTTAGGGGCGCTGCGAGGATTTGCGGAAAGAGGGCTTTCCCCCTTCTTACCTACTCATAAATACATCTTTGCCGAGATCGTTTCGGATTTAACTGACGCTTATTCTATCCTGTCCCAAGAATCGGATGAAAAAATGATTTTACAAGCAGCTTGCGATTTCGGGATCAAAAAAGTATATCATCTGGAATGGAAATTATACTCATCCCAGGATTTATTCTAATTTCAAACCGAAAAAAATATAATAGCGGAGAAGGACACAAGCACAACCGCTTCTAAAAGTCCTGCTCCAAAATTTTGATCCCTTTCTATTTCTTCCTTCAATGTGGAACCAGGTAGAACAACCCAATCCGCAAAAAAATGTAAAATAGGAATGATCAAGAATGCAAGCCCCAGATCCAAAAGTAATAAGATCCCTGTTTGGTATAAGGATTCAAATTCTCTAAACAATGCCCTGGTAAGTAAGATCCCAATTGCAAGTAATGCTCCCGCAAACGCTGTTCCTGCAGCCAGGTTTTGTTTTTCTTCTAACTCACTCTTAAGTTTATAAGGGATCCAAAGTTTATAATATAAGGAGAATAAAACGATTCCGATCTGTCCTACCGAAAAGAAGATTACTGAGATAATGGATCCAATGATCGTTTTTTCCACAAGTGGAGAAACTGCGATTCCTAAACCTTGGGGAAATACTTTCTCTCCTATATCTCCATTCAATGCTGCCGCGATAAAAAAGGAACTTGCGATCGTTCCTCCGAATAAAACGGAAGCTACCGCTAAATTTCTTTTTTCGTATATCTCTTCGATTGCGTCTATCCCGCCTAGGATCAAGCCATCATTAATCTTTTGGGAAATAAGAAGAAGTATCACTCCTAAAATGGAAAAGGAAGATACCTGAAAAAGGTCCCCTAGTAGGTCCCCTTTTTCCCCCGGATGGGAAACTATGGTGATAAATAATATAATGACCCCGATATAATAACCGGACAAGCTCAGGGCGAGCGCGCTATTATCGGATTTTACTAATTCCTCGTCTAACTTACGAGGTTCCGTCCAGTCCTTGAGTTTTTTGCCGATGTAAAAGACTAAAAAGCCTAAAACGAAAAAACCAAGATCCTTACCGAGTAAAGAAATATATTTCCAAACGAAATCCATGCACGACAGAATACTATGCTTGGGTTAAAATTTCATAGCCTTTTTCAGTGACTAGAATGGTATGTTCGAACTGAGCGGACCATTTTCCGTCCCTTGTGGTCACAGTCCATCCATCCTTTTTAGAAAAGATCACTTCCCAGGTCCCTAAATTCACCATTGGTTCTATAGTGAATGTCATTCCTGGTTCTAGTTTGGCTAGTTTACGGCCAGAGCGATAATGAGGGATTTGAGGTTCTTCATGGAAACCTCTTCCTATTCCGTGGCCCATTAGATCTTTAACGATCCCATATCCTTTCGGAGTCAGGTAATCATCGATCGCATTTGCGATATCGCTTACACGATTTCCAGGTTTTACCTGTTCTATTCCCACCCACATGGCACGTTCCGCATCTTTTACTAAACGTTCTACTTCGGGAGAAGTTTTACCGCCCACGATAAAAGTACGAGAACTATCCCCATGATATCCATCCACAATAGGAGTTACGTCTACATTGACGATGTCTCCTTCTTTCAGAATATCTGCTGCTTTGGGAATCCCGTGGCAAACGACTTCGTTGATCGAAGTACAGACAGATTTCGGAAAACCCTTGTAACCTAGAGGAGCCGACTTGCCTCCATGCTTCTTAGTGAACTCTTCGCAGAGATCATTGATAGCAAGAGTACTTATACCGGGCTGAATGAACCCGGATATATAGTCCAGAAGCGCGGCGGCTAATTTGCCCGCCGCCCTCATTTTCTCGATTTCAGTCTTGTTCTTGATGTAGATCAAGAATGGATTAGAAGTCGGTTGGTCTAACCGTAGTGCGTTTGTTCGCCTCGGTACGTTTTAAAGCATCGTCGATCAGTCCGTACAACTTTTCATTCAAGCCATCGACCGCGTCTCCGGAAGTCATAAAGCCTTTAGATTTGATATAAGCTTTTACCTTGCTTGCGACGATGAGGGTATCCTTTTCAGCGCTTTGAGCCATGGAATTCTTCCTCTTAACAGTAGTTTTCTTTTTTTGTACCATACGAACGAGCTTTGGGAGCTTCTCCTTAATTCCATCCCGAGACTTGCCGGAACGTGTCAAATTTACTTTGATACGTTTCCAGATGCCTCGAAAAAAGGAATCATTTTCGGAATGCCACCCTACAATTTCAGTTTTTTATTAAAAACGAAAGGTTTCCCCCATGAAATTTTTTGCATGTCGTATAATACAAGTGGGAACGAGACATATTGGGGGAAAACATTGGGGTCAAGAAAAAAATCATCCCTTTTTCACCGTCTCGTTTTGAATGATAGTCTGGACCAAAGAAGTTTCGAGCCCTAATTTCTCAGCGATCGTCTCTGGCTGCCAATGAAAATTATGAAATAAATTCAACACTGTTGCTTTCTTTCGAGCTACTAAGGGATCTTGCCCTTGAGTCTTACCGGATTTCGCCCCTCCGGTCTTAGACATATTGGTTTGGACCACATCCATGAATGTAGAAAGTTTTTCGAAGGTATCTTCCGCTTCGGAGAGTAAACCTTCTAGGTCGTCCTTAACAGATAATGCACCTTCTTTCATGTCATCTAATCTTTGTTGGAGAGTACTGATCTGTTTATGACGCTCTCCTAACTCTGACATCAGGTCTTCTATCTTATCAAACTTAGCTTCTACTGAGAGTATTTCTTCTTTTCTGCCTGCAAGAGTCTCGAGTCTGTCGTCGGTCTTCCTAAGAGTCTCCGCAACTTCTCTTTCTCGCGCTTCTATTACGGAGATCTCTTTTTCCATCTCGCGTATTTTTTGGGCCAGCTTGAAGGAGTTTTCCTTATGACCTTGGCTATCTTGGTCTAGCAGTTTGATCTCTTCCCTAACGGAGGCAACTCTACCTAGACGATCCTCCAGATCCAAGAAGCGAGATTCCATTTCAAATGCCCTCTCTCCTGCTTCGACCAACTTGCGATGAGTATCGTTCCATTGAGAAGATTCTTCCATGATCCGTCCGAATTCTTCTTTTAAGACTTCCGCTTTTTCTTCTATAGAAAGAATTTCCGAACTTCTCTCTTCTGCCTGAGAAATACGGGTCTCCAGATCTTCTTGTACCTTTTTGATCCGAACTAAGTTTTGGTCCAGATCCTCGTACGTTTTTTCCGTATGGTTTGCGTCTTCCAATGCTTCTTTCATCTCGGAAACAAACTCTTCGGAACGTTCTATAATTTCTTTTACATCCAAGAAGAGTGCAGAACGTTTTTCCGCATCCAGGATCCTTTCCGAGATCTCATCTACGGAAGAACGGAGTTTTTCCGCTTCTTCTTCCAGTTCCGAGAATAGGGAACGTTTTGCATCTTGGATCTCTTCTAAGTCTTTGCGAAGATCGATTTGAAGCACACGATATTCTTTTTGTGCCTTCTGGAATTCTTCTCTTCCGGTTTTTAGGAATTCTTCCGAAGATTCTTCGGTTTCTTTCAACAGGTATTTTACCTGGTTTTGGAATTCTTTCATCTGGCTTTCGCTTTCTTTGATCCCTGAATCTAAAGCTTCTTCCAGATGTAGTTTTACGTCCGCTAAATGTTTTGCGATCCTTTCCTCTAATTGGCTAAGCTGGACCTGGCCCTTATCTAAGAGTGCGGACAATTGTCTGTTGATCTTAGAGTCGATCGTATCGTTCAGACGATCTATTTTTTCTTCCTGTCTTTCGAAGAAATCTTGGCCGGACTCTTTCAGTTTATCCAGAACGGCCCGTGCCTGCTCACCCGCTTTTTCCAATTGGGATTCGGTAGAAGTGCGGATCTTTTCCGCCTGCATTTCTAAAAGTTTTTCATTCTTGCGTAGAAGATTTTCAAATCTTTCTCCCACCGCAGAATATTCGACTTTTACATTTTCTACACTAGTAATTGCTTCGGCTTTCAGGTCTTTAAAACGAGAAACAAGTTCCTCTCTGACCTCATCTCCCTCTTTATGGAAGTTTGTTTTATATTTAGATACGAATTCTTCGATCTTATCTTTCTGTTCAGCATAAGATTTGGAGAATTCTTGCAGATATTCCGCGCCTTTAAAATGGATCTGTCCCAGTCTTTCTTCCAATCCACGGATCGCATCCATGGTATGATTTTTCTGGGACTGAACTTCTTCTTCCCAAGAACGGGAGAAGTGTTCGAATCTTCTGTCCATTTTGCGGAACTCGTCTTCGATGGAGAGTCCTATCTCGCTTACTTTGGATTCTGTTTCCGCTAAAATATCTCCGGCGGTTCCTTCCAAGGCTTCTCGGATATCTTTTACATAAGAATCCATTTCTTTCATCCGGGTAGAGACCTGGACGTCGAAAATTTTTACATTCTCTCTAATAGAATCCCATTCGGAACGGAAACGATCAGAATGAGAAGCATGTAATGCGCCGACTTCTTCTTCTAAAGAATTTTTTAGTTCTTTTACGGAGCCTTCTATCTCTTTCATTCGAGTTGAAATTTGAGAAGAATAGTCCTTAACGTTTTCCTTAATATTTTCCCAGTCCGCACGGAATTTTTCCGCCTGAGAAGTTTGAAGAACTTTTAGTTCTTCTTCTAAGGATTCTCTGATCTGGTCTAACTTCAGTTTAGATTTTCTTTCTTCTTCCGAACGAGAAGATTCTAATGCAGTATGGAATTCTTTTAGTCCGGAAAGGATTTCCTTTCTCAGATCTTCTGCTTCTATTCTTAAGCTGCTGGAAATACGATTGAATTCGTCTTCAAAAGAATCTATCTGGCGCATCAGATCCGCTTTGCGAGAATCCGCCTGCTTGAGTAATTTGTTCTCAGCTTCCAGATATTTCTCTTGGAAGATATTGATGGAGTCGTTGATCCCTTCTGCTTGGCGTCTAGTCTCGTTTAAGATCTCGTCTCGCCTAGTCAGAGTTTCCAAGCTCATTCCTTCAATTTCTTTACGAATGGCCTCGATCTCTATACGAACTCCGTTTAAGAATGCTTCTTTAGAATGAACTACTTGTTCTAATACTTGATCGTATTTTTGACGAATGACTGATTCGTTACGGGAGAAGGTTTCTTCTAACTTACGATCCGCAAGTTCCGCCTTCTCATCTACTCTAGTTTCTAAACGATCAATCTTTTCGGAAACTGATAAGAATGCAGTTTGCATACGATCCGTTCTGGCATCTAGATCTTCTTCTTTTGCTTTTACGGATTCCAGAAGGGATTGCACTTCTTCACGTGCATTATCCACCTTTCCTACGGTTTCATGATATAATGACTTGGTCTGGGCTTCCAATCTCTGGCGGAATGCTTCACCTAATTCTTCTAGACCGGATTCGATACGATCCGCTTTAACTTCTAATAATCCTTCCAACTCCACAATTTTGGAAGCGAGCGACTGAAGGATATCGTCCGAACGGAAATTTAATTTTTCTTGGAATGCTTCGAGTAGAACCTCTGCCTCGGAGCGTAGTTCTTGGATACGATTTCCGATCCCATGGACTTCCTTTTTGCCCAGTTCCAATCTTTGTAATCCATCCTGGATAGACTGGGACTCTTGGCGAATATCCGAAGAAAGATGAACTACTTCTTTTAGATCTAAGGTTACTGCGTTTAAAAAATCCCGGTTGGAACGGATTGTTTCCAGTAATTGTTTGGATTCTTCGTTGAGACCTTTTACTTCTTCTGCAAGTTTTCTGGTCTGCTTTAAACTGATCTCTAATTCTATTCCGGAATCTTTTACGGACTGGATTTTTTCTAGGGCAATCTCTTGTAATTCTTCCTGGAGTTTGCCAGTATATCTTTTGATTTGGCTGAGCTTATAATTCGACTTGTCCATCCTGCGAAGGAGGATAGTAATGCCTACACTGGCTAAAAAGGGTAAAAGTAATTCTAGGCCCATACTTAGAGTTTCACGAAGATTCGATGAAGAAAACCCTTCAAAGAATTATGTCGCATCAAATGGATAGGAATACTCGCGAGCAGGGGAATAAATCAAGAATTATTTCTCCAATCCCTAAAAAAAGGCCTTATACTGCATTTGCAGGCATTTATGACGGGTTCATGAAACGGGCCCCTTATTCCGATTGGGCCCAGATGATTTTGGAATCTTACCAGATAGGAACCCAAAAAATCCATCCAAAACTCGCTTTAGATTTGGGCTGCGGCACCTGCAAAATTTGGAAATTTCTGCCCTCTTCCACGGAGCTCTGGGGGATCGATAATTCTCCTGAAATGCTTCAAATCGCCGATTCTCAGCAGATCAGAGGGGTCAGAAAATTTGGGGACCTTCTCTCCTTTCCCCCACTTCCCAAGTCATTTGATCTGGTTTTCTCAGTCCATGACACCCTGAATTATTTCCAAAGAGAAGAAGAACTCTCCCAAGTCTTTTCCCAGGTTTCAAGGGTTTTAGAGAAGAAAGGAGTCTTCTTTTTCGATGTAAGCACTGCCGAAAATTTTCGAAAAAATTTTCAGAACAAGGTCCTAAAAGAGACCCATGGGAAGACAAAGCTCCTTTGGAAGAACGAATTCGATCCGAAAACTTCCGTGCTAAAGACCAGCTTGGAATTTTCAGGGCCTGAGATTGGCGTGCTGGAAGAGCATTATCATAGGGCTTACCCACTTGAAACTTGGTCGAAGTTACTACAAGATTCAGGCCTCGAAATTCTAGGAATCGGGTCGGATTATGAGTCTTGGGAATTTTTTCCCAAGGCGAATTATTGGAATTTTATGTGCCGGAAAATATAAGTCGCTTGTTTGGATATTAGGACCGGAGTTCCGCTAGGTTTTATTGTTGGGATGGTCCGGTTTTAGGAGTCTATTTCAGTAATCAAGCTTGTTACTTATGGCCAAATTAACGATACAAAATAAACACGGAATCGTTCGTTTCGAAAATCAACTTCTGGACGGATACGAAAAAGTTTTCGATGAAATCTCGGAACAGGCATCTAGGGCTCATATCTTAAATTTGACCTTGGACATGACCCCAACCAAAAAAATCACTTCTAGTGGCGTTGCTAAATTACTCACTCTTAGAAACCTTTTGGATCATTTCGGAGTAAAATTAGAGGTGGTGAATCTTCAGCCCACTCTAATGGATATCCTTCGTAAGTTCAAAGTGGATACAATGCTCCGTATCAAAGCATAATCTCCCGGGAAAAGAAGTTGCGTAGGTCTTCAGGCTCGAAAGAATAACTTTCGTGGCCTCTCTCCAGGTATCCGACCTTTCCAAATCCTATTTCGGGAAGGTCGCGATTTCCAATCTGAATTTCTCCATACCTAAAAATAGGATCACAGGTTTACTTGGGCCGAATGGTGCAGGTAAAACAACAGCACTTAGAATACTCACCGGATTTATACAGCCTGACCAAGGTTCCGTTCTTCTAGACGGAGTCTCTTTGGAGAAAGATCCCAAAACTATAAAACAAAGATTAGGTTATCTTCCCGAATCTTCCGCAATCTATCCGGAAATGACTGTGGGAGAGTATTTGGATTTTCTTGGAACTGCAAGAGGAATGGAGACTTCCTTCTTCAAAAAAAGAAAAAAAGAAGTATTAGAGATCTGTGATCTAAGATCCCAAACTTTTTCTTTGGCGGGGATTTTATCCAAGGGAACTAGACAAAGATTAGCATTAGCAGGAGCATTACTACACGATCCGGATTGGATCGTTTTAGACGAGCCCAGCTCAGGTTTAGATCCTATCCAAATTTCTCATTTCAGAGAGATAGTTCGTAATTTAGGAAAAGATAAAATAGTTTTATTATCCACTCATATACTATCAGAAGTGGAAGAAACCTGCGATCATGCCTTAGTCTTGCATAAAGGGAACCTAGTCGCAGATCTCCCTGTTTCGGAATTCAAAAGATCCGATTCGGTCCTTTTAATCGCCAAAACGGAAAAAGAAATCTTAGAAAAAGTTTTGGAAGGTAAAAATGTCAGAATTCTTTCTTCCGAAAAAGAAGGAGAATATAACAAATTTAGATTGGAATCTTCTTCTCTCAAACCGGAGGAAATTTTTGAGATTATCCGAAAAGAGACCTTTTCGATCTTAGAATATAAGATTTCCCAAAAGTCCTTAGAATCGGTCTTTCAAGACCTGGTTTCCGGTTAAGATATGAAACTTCCAACCTTGCCATCAGGATTACTCGCCGTTTTTCAAAAAGAATGGGCTAGCTACTTCAATACTCCGATTGGCTATGTGTTCTCTATCCTTTACTTATTCTTATCTTCCTTCTTATTCTTTTACGGATTAGGAGAAGGTTCTTTCTGGGATAGAAAAGTAGCCGGTATGGAGGAATATTTCGTTTGGACTCCCCTACTATTCGTTGTATTTATTCCAGCGATCACAATGAGGCTTTGGTCCGAAGAAAAAAAATCCGGAAGTTTAGAGATCTTATTCACTTTACCACTTTCTAAATGGGAAATCGTCGGAGCAAAGTTCTTAGCAGCCTGGGCATTTTTAGGATTCACCGTTTGTTTAAGTGCTAGTATCCCATTTTCCATTTGGGCCTTCGGAGATCTGGATCTTGGGATCGTATTTGCAGGATACTTAGGTTGTATATTACTAGGTGGGGCTTATATAAGCCTTGGGATCTTTCTTTCTTCTTTTGGAAAAGATCAGATCAGTTCGTATATTCTAACAGTTCTCGTTTGCCTTTTCTTTTTTCTGTTAGGAACTCAGCCTGTTCTCAAATTTTTCGGCGGCGGGCCTTCCGCATTCGCATATTTATTCGCATTATCCTCTCATTTTGAATCCTTTCGTTTGGGGATCTTAGATCTATCAGACACACTTTACTTTTTTAGTTTTATCTCAATAAATCTTGCAGGGAATGTTTTCTTTCTCAGGAGAAATTATCCATGAGAGAATTACTCCGCCCTCTATTAGAAATTTCTAAATCTCCTTGGTTCGGATTTGCAAATGGGATTTTACTGTTCGTGTTGCTAAATGGGATCTTCTCAACAATTCCTTGTAAGGCAGATCTTTCCAGATCCGGAAGATTCCAGATCACTTCCAGCACTGTAAAAGTTTTAAAAGAATTAGATAATCCTTTATACATAGACGCGTTTTATTCATCCGAGATCCCGGGAGAATACAAGGCAAGAGCGGAACTTAGTAAGGAACTCTTAAAAGAGATCTCAAAGATCGGAAAGGAAAATGTTTACTTGCGGTTTTATGATCCTTCTAACTCGGAAGAAGATGCAAGAAAAGCAATGGAGTTAGGACTTGAGCCCCAGATCTTGCAACAAACTTCCAGAGATTCCGCCTTGGTCAAACAAGCATTCATGGGGATCGTTCTGACCTTGGGTCATAAAACGGAAGTTTTATCATTCGCATTCTTCACTGAAGATCTAGAATACCAAATCTTAAATTCTGTCCGCAAGATGCAAAGACAGGACAGAGACTCAGGGATCGTTCTTTTAAAATTAGAAGGAAATCTTTCCATCCAAGAACAAAGTTCTCCCAAAGACAGGATAGAAATTTTTGCAAGAAGAGTTCTAAGAGGAGAATATGGGCCCATTTTAGAATTGGATCTGGAAACCGAAGATCTTCCTCCTGAAACTGAAATTGTGCTTTGGATAGGAGGAGGTCCTCTTTCAAAAAATACGGAAAAAAAACTAGACAAGTTTATTTTAGAAGGAGGAAGTTTACTACTTTTAGCAAAGACAATGGAGTTCAAAACGAACTCCGAAAGAGGAAGTTTCGGACTTCTTTCCGGAGATTTGGGGGCTGGGCTTGCCCAAAAAAATCCAGACTCCGAAGAAATGGTCCGATTTTTGGAACATTACGGAATTCGAATTAACTACGATATTATTTTAGAGCCGGATCATTCTCTTCCGATGGGTTCCGTGATCGAAATTGAACCGGGAGTTCTGGGAAAATATCCTTATCCACCTTGGATCGTTCCAGACCAAAAATCCAGAACCTTAGATCCGAACAGCCCCTTTACTAAAAACCAAGAAAGCCTTTTGGTGCCTTGGTCTTCTAGTCTAAATATTCTTCCTGAAAAACAAAAAGAAGTACAGTTTACACCTTTGGCAAAAAGTGGACCAGATGCGGAAGCGAGAACTGAACCGATTTCCTTGGGAGAAAAACAGATACTTTCTACTCCGATCCAACCAAACGGTGGGCCTTTTGTATTAGGGGTAATTGCAGAAGGAAAATTTACTTCCTATTTTTCCGATAAAAAACAAGGATCTAAAACCGCGGACGTATCAACAGAAAGCAGGCCGGCAAAGACGGGCAGAATTTTAGTATTCGGTTCTCCTTATTTAGTTTCCGATCTTTTGGCATTTCCGGAATTTTCAGAAATCCTGAAAAACTCTAATATTCCGTTTTTATTAAATTCCATCGATATACTCAAAGGAGAAACGGATCTTTTAGAAGTTCGATCCAAACAATCTGCAGTCCTAAAACTGAAACCTTTGCCATTCTTCTTTGAAACTGCGATCAGCTTATTTCATTTATTTTTGGTTCCGGGCTTATTAGCTCTTTATGCTTTCCGCAGATTAAAAAGAAGGAACGGATAATGGATTTTTCGAAGTATCTGCACCTTCTCCGCGAGTCATATAAGGAACATCCTCAAGTCCTTTTATTTTTTGGGAATGTACTTTTAGCCATTCTACTTTTGATAGCAAAAGATCCCTGGGATTGGTTCAAGAAAACTTATCAAAATTCTGAAAGCTTCTATAAGATCAGATCGGAAGAAATCCAAACGGTTATCAGCGGAAGAAAAGGACAAGAAAGTATCCTCAACCGAAATCTGGATGGATGGACAGTTCAGTTACCTTCGGGGCTCGTACTGCCGGGAGAGTCTGCAAGAATTGAAGAATTGATCCAAACTTGTTTACATTTACGTAAATTCACTCTACTCTCTGAATCCAATTCAGTCTCTAAAGAAGAATTCGGATTAGGAGGAGATGAGCCGGTATTAGAGCTCAAAGACGTTTCCGGGCACTCTTTAGGAAAAATTTTAGTAGGAGCGCCGGTCCGAAAAGGTTCCGGGACCTATATCCTAGACGAAAAAAATCAGATCTGGTTAGTAAAAGAAAATCTAAAATCCGTAACAGGCGGAGGTAAGCTGGACTTTTTCCTGAGTAGATCCTTAATTCCGCCCTTTCCCGCCCGAGAGAAAGTTTCGGAGATCAAGATCTTCGGATTTTCCTCTAGGGATTTTTCCTTAAGTAAACAAGGAGAGAATTGGATCTTAGAAACTTCCGGCGGGCAGATCCAAGCATCCTCTGATGAAGTAGAAAACTATTTGGAAGAGATCAAAAAACTAAGTGCGGACGAAGTTCTTTTGGAGAAGTCGGAAGAATATGTTGCTGTCCCGAAAGATCGGAATTTCAAAATAGAGATCGTTACTACTACGGATCGTTATTTAGTTTCTCCAATCGGAATGACCAAATTAGGAAGTTATATTTTCCAGAGAGAAGGTTTAAGTTACAGATTGGTCTTGGATCCCTGGAACCTGGAAAGGATACTACAAAAGGATCTCGCCGACTTTTCCACCAGGTTTCTTTCCCCCTGAAACGCCTCAGAATCAATGGTTGACACTCCAAGGGGATAAAAGTTTCCTTCCTTAATACTATAAACCTCGTAAGGAATTCGTATGGCATTAATCGAAGAATTGGATCAGCAGGGGAATTTTCTATTTCGCTGGAGATCTTATATACCGGGATTTATTCTTCTTCTTTGTCTATACTCCTTAAGCAAGTTCGAATTTTTAGACGATTCTTACGAGACCAACTTATACTACGCAGGCGCTTGTTTTATAGTGAGCTTACTCGGCTTAGCGGTTCGTTGTTTTGTGATCGGCTACGCTCCTGCCCGAACTTCCGGTAGAAATACTAAAGAACAAGTAGCGGATGTGGTCAACCAAGAGGGAATTTATTCTCTTGTTCGCCACCCTCTTTACTTAGGAAATTTCCTAATGTATTTGGGACCTGTCCTGTATTTCAGAGATGTACCTTTACTTATAGTATTCGCTTTATTCTTCGGCTTCTATTACGAAAGAATAATGTTCGCAGAAGAAAAATTCTTAAGAGATAAGTTCGGACAGGATTATCTAAATTGGGCGGATAAGATCCCTGCATTCATTCCTAAATTTTCAGGTTATGTAAAACCTAAACTCGGTTTCTCTTTCCGAAACATTCTAAAAAGAGAATATCCGAGTTTATTCGGGATCCTAGTGATCTTCGTAGTATTCGATTATGCTGCAAGTTTCAAGGTAGGATTCGGAGATTGGAAAGAACCTTGGGCAGTGATCACCGAACCTCAGATCTGGGCATTCGGAATCGGCGCCGCGTTCTATACAATTGTTAGAGTTATAGTAAAAACCACTAAGTGGTTGGTGGTAGAAGGCAGATAATTTCCTGCCTTCTCGCCTTCTTAAGCGTTAGAAGTATATTCCAAATAAGATTTGAATTTTTCCCCGTCCTTGGTCAGAAAGATCGGGGTCGGGTATTCTCTTTTTAAGGGAAGTAATGCGAAACCTTGGTCGTAAAAAACGATCTTCTCCACTTCATTCAGTTTATAACTAAATTCAGAGTTTCTGGCATGGAATGTAAATCCGCCGGGGACCTCTCTGATGCTACCTTTTCCCATTCTTCTAAAACCTTTTAGAGTTTCAGGACGAATCTTCTCTTGTAACGCCTCGTAAGGTAATCTTCCGGAAAGATCTAGGAACAATACTCCTTCCATGGACCATTCTTCTTCTTTAGGGATTCTAGGTTGGGTTCTTTCCGGTTCCGTTACCATTTCCAAAACTTCTCCCCTTTTTGTTTCGTCCCAGATCTCGGTTCCGAATTCTTCTTGGTCAGAAACCTCCGACTCAGCCTCCCTCGCTTCCATTCTTTGCCTTTCGGAAAGAGGACGGATCTTTCTTTCTTCTGCAAATGCAGAATCCATTTGAGAATAGGATTCCGGACGTCCCTGTTTTTTTAGGGAGGCTAAAGATCCTTGAGAAATTTTTTTCTCTCTTGCTGGAGGCAGGTTTCCTTTTGAATATTGGCCGCCGCTAAACTCTTTTTTAGAATTTGGCTGGAAGGAAACATAAATAAAGCAGAGGATCCCGACTAAAATAAGTGCTAAGGCAATATAGAGCATCATTATATGTATCTATCTAATTTCGCCGTTTCTGAAGCATTTTTCGGGCGGTTTTTCTCCTTTACAGATTCCAGGCGCGGGCCAGCCTTCCTTGTAAACGTAGTTTTATGACAAATCCAGACGGAATTTCAATTAAAGATATTTTATTCAAAGTCGGATCGGCGACTTTTCTTACTATCCTAGTAGTCATGTTAGGATTTATGCTTCTAAAGTCAGATGTCGAGCAAGCCGGTATCGATATGCTCTTCGGCAAGGGAAACATTACGATGGGAAGCATCGACGATCAAAGTGTTCCGATCGATTCCTTTCATGCTGCCAAAAGATTTTGTATCCAGATGTACCAAGGACAGGGATCCGAGGCACTTTGGGCGGACTGTGCCTTCCAAACTTTAAAAGGGCAATATATCTTCCGTAAAATCGGAAATTCTGTTGGTTTCACAATTACCGAAGAATCCGAAAAACAAGCCCTTATGCAAGAAGCTGAAAAAGTTTCTAAAAATTCTCTCCAGGGAGCAGGATATTCCGAGGAAGATCTGAAAAAACCGATAGAAATTTATCGTCAGTTCCTCCAGCAGGCACCTCTGCGCTTTAGGATTGATTATAAAGTGTCCCAGTCTCTTTTCCAAAACTTCCTACCTACTGAGATCCGACGCACGGACGGAGAATTAAACATACTCTCCGAGGCTTCGGGTGCCAGAGTGGACTTGGACGCAGTATTATACACGGAAGAAGATCTAGTCAAAGCATCCGAAAGAAATTTGGAGCCGACAGACGCACAACTGAAAGAGTTGTACGATAAAGAATCTTTGGATCCAAATACCTTAAAAGGCAAAGACGGCAAAGCGATTCCATTTGAGGAAAGAAAAACCGTTTTAAGAAGTAAGTTCTTATTAGAAGCGCGTAAAAACTCTTTAGAGACTTTAAAAGCAAAGTTAGTAGCACTTCAAAACGAGCCAGACGGTTTGCAAAAGATCTCTACACTTTTAGGAAGACAAACTGTTTCTCTTAAAAATAAATCTCTCTCCGACCTGAAAAAGATCAGCGTTGGTAAAGATGTATTCTCTTTGAGTTCCGACAAAAAATTCCTACAGGATTTAAGCCTTCCAGGTTTGACCCAAAAGAAAAACATCGGACCATATAGAGAGGGGGAAAAATACGCTATCGTTTCCTTCTCCGGAGTCAAATTAGGAAATCCTGATCCTTCATTCCTAAGAACCAGGGATAGCGGGTCTATACTCACTGCAATACTCATGGAAATTCCACAATCCCTAGAGGAAAGTATCAAAGTCGAACGAGCATCCGTTAGATCCGTTTCGGAGGAATAATGCAAATCCGCGCCGAGTTAGTAAACCCTTTCCTGGAAGCAGCCACAATCGTTTTCCGGGATATATTACAGACCGACCTGATCCGTGGAAAGATCGGGATCAAAGATACTCCGGAAACCAATCTGGAACTCGCGATCATCATCGGAGTTTTAGGAACGTTCAACGGAGAAGTGATCTACGGTCTGAACTACGACGCGGCTTATAAGATTTCCAAAAAGCTGATGCCAGGCATGAGCGACGACGATATCAAGAACGAATACAAGGACATCTTGGGTGAGATCGCAAACATGACAACAGGTAACGCGATGAATATTTTCGCAACCGCAGGTCAGTCGATTGAGATTACCGCTCCGAATATCGTAGATGCAAAAAACGAAACGATCAAGATCCCTAAAAAACAAGCTCTTGGGATCAGCCTATTTTCCAAATTCGGAAAATTAGAAGTAAACGTAGCCTTAACTTAAAGATCGCTTTTCGCGAAAGATTCCATTTCCGTTCTCAGGGGGGAATATACTCCTTGGGATTCGGAAACAGATTTATCCAAATACTTTTTCAAGAACCTTTTTGCCCATTCCCCTTCTCCTGCCTTATAGCTGGATTTAAAGAGTAAATAAGCTCCTAATTCCTTTTCTTCTCTTTGTCTTTTGAATTCTCTGGAGGCGGTATCTTCCGCATTCGGAAAAGTTTTACCGAAACGATTCCAAAAATCCATGAGATAACTGCGAGCGTCGGAATACCTTCCCATCCTGAAAAGCATATCACCTAATTGCAATAAAGCCCTGGATCTGTATTCCCCTTCTCCTTCCGTTGCGGTCCTAAGAAGGATCGACTCTGCTTCTGAATTTTTACCCTGAGCCCGGAGCGATCTTGCTGTTTCCAGAGAAGTTTTCCATCTGGAATCATCTTCCGCCGGACCTTCTACGCTAGCTTCTGGGGCCTTTGCATTTTCTAATTTAGATAATTCTAATTTTGCTTGGGAACTTGATGTTCCTTCCGTCGCAGCCGCTTTACCAAATTCTTCTTTGGCAGCATCTTTTTGTCCGTTCCTAAGACGTAAAAGTCCTCTTTCATAAGCGGCACGACTCGGATCTGCTACTTCCTTCTTCTTGCCGTTCTTTTTATCTTTTTTTTCTGTAAGATTTGGAAGTTTTGTCTTCTTCTCTTTTACAGGCTCTGAAACGGTCGGTTTTGTCTCTAGGCTCTTTTGCTCTTCGCTGACTATAGTAGAATTTTCTGAAACCAGTTCCGATCCAACTTGTTCTGATCTTTGTTCTGTGACTACTGAGCTCGCATCAATGGGAGGAAGCGGTTCATCCGGAGAAGTTCCCCTGGAGGAAAAATTTCCTTCTGCCTGTTCCGGGATAGGCAGAGGAAAATCCGCAGCCAAATTTCCTGCAAAGAATAAAATACTTAAAGAAACGATAATGTATTTCATCTCATTCTCCCCTAGGTCTTTGTTCTTTTCTAGGCGGACGACTGAGTCTGGACTCTTCCTTTTCTGTAGGAAGTTCTCTATTAGGTTGTTTTACGCTCGGTTCCAAACGAGGAGAATCGGATCCTTTGTCGCTCGGAGCTAAATCCTCTCGAGCAGGTCTTTCGTTTTCTGTGGGAAAGAAAACCCTGGAATCTCCATCCTTCATTTTAGAATTACGGATCGTGTCCGACTCTTCCAATTCAGGTTTAGGGGAAGAAGGTTCCATCTTCGGTTTGTCCAAAGAATATCTTTCGATATCCAAAGAAGAACTTCCCGCATCTGAATAAGAAGGATCGCTCCATCTTACATCCTTTCTTTTCCGGTTGTATTCTCTTTCAATATCTTCTAAAAATAATGCCTTACGATCCAGTTCTTTGGCCTGGTCTTCTTCTCCCGCCAATTCCAAACCTTTTTGGAAACTGAACCAGGCGAGAACGACCGCGACTAGGACAGCCAAGCTGAGAGCCGCCGTTCCAATCGTCTTTACCACTTTTGGGGGAAGATTTCCCAGAACCTGGTCTATCGATACCCTGATATTGGTTAGGATGGAGAATGGGTTGAGTGCCATAGTATTACCCTAGGATCATCGGTCGTTTTGTCCGATTTTTCAAGGACATAATTTTGGAAAAAAGGAAGGGGGATCTGAGGTTTGTAGTAACTTCGACTGACCTGGCCCAGTCTCAAAATAAACGAATTTAAACGTTTTTTTCATCCTTAGGCATTAAGTCTTTTTACAGGTTTTCGATTGTAAAAAATAGGATGGGACTTACTCTCCAACAACGGCCCCCCAGGATGAGCGACTCGATCCGCAATTATACAGAATCCCTAATAAAAGATCTAGAAGAGAACGAAAACGGATTTTTCAAAGTAGAAAATCTGGACGGGCTCGCCTATCTCACCCTCTTTCCAGCAGGAAAGAAGGGGAAGGACGTAGAATATCGTGAAATTCTAAAACGATTGGATGTTTTTAAAATTTCGGGAGTCTCTGAAGAAGAAATCAAACGGATCTTAAAATCAAAAGACTCCGAACCGCATCTGATCGGGAAATGGCCCGGCAAACCGGAAGCCTCCAGCCTGGATCTAAAAATTTCAGAAGATAAAATGACTGTCTACGGGATCCTTCATCCTCCAAAATTCGGCGGAAAATTATTAACCAGGGATGAGATCCTTTCCCAACTGCAATCCTACGGGATCGTTTTCGGAATTATAGAAGAATCAGTACTCAAACTTTCCCAAGCGGAAGATTACGGAAAAAGAATCTTAGTTGCCCAAGGCGAATCTCCTATCCCGGGAAAGGATGGAGACATACGTATCTTATTCCAACACCCGGGCATGCCTACGCTTGAAGAAGACGAATTCGGAAGAGTGGACTTTAAGAATATACAGATCATCCAAAGTGTTAAGAAAAACCAGAAACTTGCTGAAAAAGTTTCTCCTTCTCCCGGCAAGCCAGGCAAAAACACAAAAGGAGAAGTACTTCCATTTGAAGAAGGCAAAATTGCCGAATGGAAACTGGGGCCTAACGTTAAAATTTCCGAAGATGGAAATTTAGTGCAATCTCTGATAGACGGCCGACCTCTAATAGATCGTTTTGGCACCATTCGAGTGGACGAGGTCTGTTTACTGGAGAATGTAGACTTCTCCACTGGAAATATCAACTTTCCCGGTACGATCATAGTAGAAGAATCCATCGCAGACGGTTTTACTCTGGAGACTGACGGATCCATCATAGTGAAAAAGTCCGTCGGTAAAGTTTACCTAAAAGCAAAAGGAGATATCGTTCTTTCCGGAGGATTTATGGGAAGGAACGGTGGGATGATAGAATCAGGCTCCGACATCTACGCAAAATTCGTAGAGCAAGGAAAGATCATCGCCAAAAATTCTATCTTTATCGAAGAAGCTGCAATGCATTCGGAGCTGATCGCGGGTGAATCCGTAGTAGTCAGAGGAGGAAGAGGAGAAATTATAGGGGGTCAAGCTGTTGCAGGAAAAATGATCACCTGCACTAAGTTAGGTGCCATTGTGGAAACCAGGACCGTACTAAGCTGCGGTATGCCGCCGGAACTTCTTTCGGAATTAGAAGATCTAAAGAACGAAATCCGTAAAAACCAAGATATATTAAAAAAAGTAGATACTAGTATCCAAAAATTAAGCGACGATTCCCAAAGAAGAAGCCTTAGCCCGGAAGAAAAAGACAGCTTACCTAAACTACAATCAATCCGTCAAAAATACAGTTCCGTCTTGGAAAATCTATTTGCTCAGGAACAATCCGCCATTCTATCCTTCGATCCTGATAAAAATTCCTTTGTGGAAGTGGAGAGAGAAATTTTCCCGGGAGTAGAAGTAAATCTGGGTAGAAATAAAAAGTTCAGCGTAAAATTAAAAGAGATCCCGGGTCCTTCTTTCCTATACTTGGGAGCAGATGGACAGATCGCACATTCTAAGGTAAAACCGAAACGATTGGGACTTTTACAGGAAGAATCTTCGGATTCCGAATCTTCTGCGGATTAATGAATCCGAGGCGATCACGGGCCCTCTGCCTATCGTTTTTTCAGCCGCCGTCCGGAAACAAATCCCTGCAAGATGGGATCCCGCCCGCCTGCTCCATTTCGGAACAAGGAGTCTTGAGAAGATCGTCCATACATCTTTTGATTTTTTCGATCTGCTGATCGGTAATTCTTTCGTAATCGTCGGTAAGAATGGACTGGTTACTTTGTTCTGCCATACACTGGTCCAGGGAAGAAAATCCGGACTTTGCAGCACTCTGTTCTCCGGAAGGAAGTGTCTCCAGATACTGGGCAGAACATTCTAAATTCTTTTTACACAACTCTTTAATATAATTTTGGCTGAGTTCCTTCACTTCATCTTTCGATAAGGATGGTCCCTTTCTACATGAAAGAATAAAGACCGAAAATACTAGTATAGAGATGAATTTCATTTGGGTTACTGAAAGCATATGCTCGAATTATACAGAATAGACGGACAATTCTACTATTCTGCAAGCCGTTCTTTTTAATTATTTCATTTTTGTGAGAATCAGACGATTCCCTTTCCCGGATTGGTCTATATAAAAATGGTCCGTTAATTTTCGAACCAGGTATAGTCCGATCCCTTCTTCTCTATAATCTCCGGGATCGTATCCTCGAATTTCGGAAATATTTTTTTGAACTCCGAAATCCCGAATACGCACTTCCATACGATTCTCGAGCACTGTGACTTCCAGAAAAATAGGATAATTCGTTTTTCCTAGGTAAGCGTGTTTGATCACGTTCAGAAGGCATTCCCCCACTGCCAATTTAAGATCGGCAGCATCATAAAGGGAAAATCCGGATTCTCTTGCTAGGTTATAAACGAAATTCCGCGCTACACTCACGTAACGCGGATGGGAAGGAACTTGTATCCGAAACTGATTCGAATAATCGGTTTTTTTAATCTCCGCCAAAATTCGGTCCGGGGCAATTATCCTCTAGGATGGAATTTCTTATGAACTTCCTTCAGAGTTTTATTCGCCATATGAGTATAGATCTGTGTGGTGGAAATATCGATATGTCCCAATAGTTCCTGAACCGATTTTAGATCTGCGTGGTTTTCCAAAAGATGTGTCGCGAAAGAGTGTCTCAAAGTATGTGGAGTCACTTTTTTCTTGATACTGGTCCTTTTGATATAATGGTTTAGAAGTCTCCAAACCGATTTTCTGTTGATAAAAGATCCTTTTTTGGAAACGAAAAGATAATCACAATTTCTGTTTTTCAGAATATAAGGTCTGCTCTGTTTCAAGTAACGGTTCAGAATATCCAATGACTTCTCACCGAAAGGAACTAGTCTTTGGCGTCCGCCCTTACCTTCTACGGTCAGGGTCATTCCAGACATATCCATGTCGGTCAGTCTCAGATTACATGCTTCCGAGATCCTAAGTCCGGAAGAATACAGAAGTTCGAAAATACATTTGTCTCTGAGTTCGTAGAGATTATCCTCTTTGATCACAGTGAACAATTCTTCGATCTCTTCTTGAGTCAGATAATCTGGGATGGATCTCATCACTTCCGGAGTTTCGATCTTCTCCGTCGGATTGGAATCCAGCTTCTTTTCGTCTTTTAGAAATTTATAAAATTGGCGAATTGCAACCACTTCGCGAGCGATCGTCTTTGCGGAAATTTTACGATTCCTTTCCTCGTTCAAGAAACGAACTATGTCGTTCGCTTGGACTTCCAAGAAGTCCAGATGTTCTTTTTCGAGGAAGTTCTTAAACTTGTTCAGATCGTATCCGTACGAGTAAATGGAATTGTCGCTCAGACCCTTCTCAACCGAGAGGTATTCTTGAAAATTTTGGAGTAGATTCTTATGAGAAGATGTCACTTTCTTAGTCCCGCTTCCGATTATTACAGTACTAAATCCTTCGGACAAATTCTCCCTCGAGATTGAAACTTTTTTAAGATTGCGGCGCGAGGTGGCCCGTAAATTGTACAAATTCGACGGGCCGACATAACAAAAAACCGCCCTTTTCTTATCCCCTAAGGGAAAAAAAACTATGGAAATGAGACAGAAGTTCCGATACGCCATAATTTTGCTTATGTCCCAAATTGCTTTGAATTGCGATTCCTCGGGGGAGTTAGCGAGCAAGGCTAGAGAAAAAGAAGCTCAAGGTAACACTGCAGAGGCTTTGTATTATTACGATTTAGCACTTAGAGAAAATCCTGAAAATTTTACGGCGAATAAAAATTTAGGAATTCTTTTAGCGGAAAGCGGAGAAGCACCCGGATCGGCTGCTTTGTATCTAGAAAAAGCTCTCAAAAAGGATCCTAAAAATCCGGAGATACTTCTTTATCTGTTGGAAATTTATTTATTAGCAGGGTCCAAAGACGAAACTGAAACCATTTTGAGAGGATTTTCGGAAAGTTGGGACAAAGACAGAGAGAGTTTGGCCAGGTTCCTAAGTTCCTGCATCTTAGATTCCAAGAAGAATGTTTCGGAAAGGAAACGGTTTATAGAAAATCGGATCCCTGAATCCAATCCCGCTTCCAAAAGACTCTTTGCGGTTTGCGAGAAAAAACTCTACGAGGAAACTTCGGGTAAATGAGAGAAACTGCCCATTCTAGAAAAATTCGTTTTCAGTTTTTATTATATTCTATTTTTATTTTTTTATCCTTAGAAGTTCTACTTCGACTTCCTTATTTCCCTTCCGTTCAATTCAGATTGGAAGATAAAAAACTACATTGCCTACAAACTCCGAAAAACCTGTTTTCCATTCCTTGGATGAGACTTTGCCCGAACCAAAGTTTAGAACTTTATCATCCGGAGAAAAATATTCGCTATCGTGTTTCTACGGATTCGAGAGGAGAAAGACTCACTTCTTCTAATGAAACCCGCAGTTGGAGCTCCTACAGGATAGATACTCCGGAAGTTTGGATTTTGGGAGACTCTGTGGCTTTGGGATATCTGGTTTCCGACCAACAAACCCTTCCTTGGGCTGTCCATTCGATTTTCCAAGAAAGGAAAGGTCAGTTAGGTGTCAGGAATTTGGGAGTGGATGCACTCGGAAGTTTCGGCATCCAGGAAAGACTATCCGAAGTTTTAGAAAATTCGTCCCCTCCTCTTGTTGCCTACTGGATCTATCATATTTCGGATTTTACCGATTCTTATAGAGAATTAGAATTACAGAATTCTCTAAAGAAGAGAATATTCGTCCGAGTTTCTTATCTTCTTTCTAAATACAGTGCAGTATTCAACACATTCAAAATTATTTATGAAAAGTACAAGCCCGAGTCTAGGGATAATTTAGTGATCCCTTCCAGCGGAGCTGTTTTAGGTCCGGATCATCCTCATAGAAAAGCGGCCGTTTCTTTGTTTGAATTTGTAAAAGAGAAGAAGATCCCACTTGTTCTGGTATTTCTTCCAGAACCGAACGAAAAATACGAGCCTGTAGTAGATTCCGCCTTAGTGAAGGAAGTCAGACAAATCGCAATCGATTCCAGAATTCCGGTGTTGGATCTCCAACAGCCAATCTATGATTTATGGAAAAAGAATGATAAAGAGATTTTTATTCCAAAAGACGGACATCCAAATCCTGCACTCTATCATTTTATCGCGGAAGAATTAGCAAAATCTACGCGGCAGTGATGCGTAGACCTTTAGTCCGAGTGAAGCTCGGATGAGCGTGAATGCGCGAAGTCGAAGCAGCACGACCCGAGCAAAGCGAGGGAGCCGCCCAAATCCTAAAATTGGAAATACAAGAAAGGCGCGCTTACAGTCACACTATATAAGATAAAACAGATAGAGATCAGTATGCCGGAAATCCCATAGACCCAGATACGATTCTCGAAAAGTTTTTTTGCCCAAGGAGTTTCTTTTTCCATCAGATAATCTCCGAACATTAGGATGAATACAGTGGCAAGAACGGATAACGGTACGGATAAGAAATCACCTTCGGCTCCAGAGAACATTCTGCTTACCATGGCCCAACCTACTTGGACACTGTTACCGATCCCTTCGACAGGTCTTGCTCGGAAGAAATACATGGAAATCCCGAAGATGGTGAATGGATACGCTACTTTGATAGTGCTTGGGATCTTGTCCCAATAGTTTTTGATCCTTTCGAAAGAGAATGCGAATCTTTCGATCACCATTAAACTTGCGTGTACGAATCCCCAGACAACAAAATTCCAATCGGCTCCATGCCATATCCCGCTCACAAATGTTGTGAGAAATAAGTTTATATAAGTTCTGGAAATACCTTTTTTGTTTCCGCCTAAGAAGATATATACGTATTCTTTCAACCAAGAACTGAATGAAATATGCCAACGTCTCCAGAACTCGGAAACTGTTTGAGAAAGGAACGGCTGTCTAAAGTTGATTGGGATATGGAATCCCATGATCCTTCCGGTTCCGATAGCTACATCCGAATATCCGGAAAAGTCGCAGTACATTTGTATGATGTATAAGGAACCTGTGACCGCTAAAGAAAACCAACCGTAATGGAGAGGATCCGCAAATACCGGATCGATAACTGCCGCGATAGGATCTGCTACGAATGTTTTTTTGAAAAGTCCCCAGGCAAGTTGTCTGATCCCCGGAAGTAAATTTTCTTTTTTGAATGTATATGTGTCCAGAAATTGATGGAGCATATCCTGGGCGCGGATGATAGGTCCAGCCACCAATTGTGGAAAGAAACTTAAGAATAATCCGAATTGGAATAAGCTCTCCGCTCGTTTTACTTTTTTATGATATACATCCACCGCGTAAGCGATCGCCTGCAATGTAAAAAAGGAAATCCCCATAGGCAACAGGATACCGGATGGATACGCATAGTAAGGCTCACAAGGCACAAGCCCTAGGATCGTATTCCAAACCGTAAAAGAAAAATCCAGATACTTAAAGAAGTAAAGAAGCGAGAGGTTTCCCCAGATGGCTATATTCAGGAAAAATAATTTTCCGAATCTGGACTCAGACTTATCCATCCAGAGCGTGCAAAAATATGTGATCGCAATGGAGTAGATCAGTAATAAGATGAACGGAACGCGAAAAACCGCATAAAAATATAAACTTGTGACTAATAACCAAAGTTTTTGGAATCTGGAAGGTACCAGAAAATAAACTAAGATGACTACGGGCGCAAAAATTAAATAATGAAGGGAATTAAAGAGCAAGATCTGTCTCCTTCAATTTGGCTTTGAGAGAATCCGCCGCCCAAATATTTCCTCTTTTAGTAAAATGCCCGTCTTCCGGAATATAATGATCTAAGATCCCAAATTTTTTACCGTTTTGATCAAAACCACACATGGAAGCGGTTTCTTTTTTGAAACGTAAAACTTTCACTCCGCGCTTTTCGAAGAATGCCGATGCGCGAGTCGCATAATTTTCTAAAGGATGGTATTTTCCATTATTATAACAATAGATCTCTTCTATTTGGATAGGAAGAATGACCGGAACCAGTTTGAATCCTCTTTCCTTGGCAAGATCTATCATCTTTTGATAATATTCTTGTGTAAGCTCCGGCAAGGAAGGAAGAGTTTCTAAAGAAGGGGCTGAATCCGTGCATGTCACATGAGAAGGGATTGGTTCAGGACACATTGCCCCGAATACTGCAGAAGTTGGTGTGATATCCGAATCACAGTTCGATCTTTTCACAGTTCGAAAAAAGGAAGATTCAAAATAAGAAACTACATTTCCGGAAGGCTTTTTAGGTCCGGTGGAAACTTCGTCCCCGTCCAAAAGTCTGCATCTATAAAATCCTGCGGAATCCAGCTCTTTACATACTGAAAGTTTGGTGACCGCAAATGTGACTTGGATCTGCTCGTAGGCGAGTTTGAGTGCTTGGAGTGTATAAGAAATTCTTGTTAAAATAAATTGTAATTTAAAATTTCTGGCATAATTCGAATCTTTTTCTCTGATTGCGTCCGTTTGGTCGTCAGGCAATATTCCTTTTTTTGCAAGCACTTCCGGCATATCGAAATCGTTAGGAGAAATAAAGAATAGAACTTCTTTTACGTTATCCAGTTTGGATGAAATATCTTTGAGTCTATAATAAGAACCTCTGGATCCGTAAGCGTCGACTCCTAGATTCAAAGCTTGTCTTGCTTCTCCCTTTAATTCTATCCCGTCCAAGAGTTGGCAGAATGTGTCCGAGTCGCCTACTCCGAATCCCATCACCAAACTATCTCCCAAGCAGAGAAGTTTCGGTTTTCCAGGGATAGGTTCTTCCTTTCCTCGGAGGCCGAGTGAATTGATACTGAACTGACCTTCCCATTTTCCAGCAAAATGACTGACATATTTGGATTGGCCAGGCTCCAAGGCCACGTAGTAATCCGGATGAAAACTATGGATAAGTTTGAGATCTCTATAATATTGGAGAGAAGGACTGCGTAATAGAACCAAACCGGCTTCGGTTCCGAGGAAGATCAGTATCAAAAAAACTAGGCCGAAAAACGATTTTTTGGCGAAATCCATGAATACTGGATAGCATTTGGATTCCTACCCGGATGACAAGACAATTCATCTAGGAAAGGGACTGTAGGAATTCCGACTCTTTCTTTTGGAAAAAAAAGATCTACTTTACAATTCTCCAGTCTAAAAATAAAATCAATTTAGAATCATTCTAAATCATTAGAGGAAATGAGATGCCCCATAAAGTAGTCATCATTGGATCCGGTCCTGCGGGTCATACGGCAGCGATTTACGCAGCCAGAGCGAATTTGAATCCTGTTATGTACGAAGGGTTTATGGCGGGGGGGATCGCCGCAGGCGGCCAGCTCACCACCACCACTGAGGTGGAAAATTTTCCAGGATTTCCGGAAGGTATAGACGGAACCCAACTCACGAATTTGTTCCGCGCTCAATCCGAAAAATACGGTACTAAAATTATCACCCAAACCATCACAAAAGTGGACTTCTCCAAGAGACCTTTCCGTATTTGGTCCGACGATGAATTGATAGAAGCGGAGACTGTGATTATCGCAACAGGCGCTACTGCAAAAAGAATGTTCATCCCAGGCGAAGACTCATATTGGCAAAAAGGAATTTCAGCCTGTGCAGTTTGCGACGGAGCACTTCCGATTTACAGAAACAAGGAATTGGCAGTTGTAGGCGGAGGAGATTCTGCAGTGGAAGAAGCAGCTCACCTGACTAAGTTCGCATCCAAAGTATATTTGATCCACAGAAGAGATTCTTTAAGAGCTTCTAAGATCATGCAGAAAAGAGCCACCACTCATCCTAAAATAGAAATTATCTGGAACACTGCTGTAGAAGGCGCACAAGGAAATGGAAACCAACTCACTTCCCTTTCTGTGAAAGAATTAACTACAGGAAAAACGAAAGAACTTCCTGTGGGCGGTCTCTTCTATGCGATCGGCCATAAACCGAATACTGAAATTTTCGAAGGTCAATTGGATCTGGATGAAACAGGTTATATCAAAACCGTTCCCGGCACAACTCGCACAAGTGTAGAAGGTGTATTTGCTGCAGGAGATGTTCAGGACAAAACATATCGCCAAGCGATAACCGCCGCGGGCTCAGGATGTATGGCAGCTCTAGAAGCGGAGAGATGGTTAGAAGCTCAGGGAGAGTAGAAATACAGCGCCTATAGTATTATGGGCGCTCTATCATCTGACCTCTTTTCTGAAGAGTATCATAAATATATAATGTAGGAAGGTTCGGTTTCTTTTTGTTGGGACTGGACTCTTCTTCCCTTTTTACGATCATTACGAGTTTGTTTTCAGGAGTGTCCGGTAGGATCTTTTCCAGATAGAATTTTTTGGGAAGAATGGGAAGTAGTTCGTCGGAGTTCGGATCGTATACAAAAACTTTCTTAGAATCCTTTTGGTTCAGATAACCGTCTTTATTCGTATCCTCAGGCATCCCAACGATCACGAATTTTTTTCCAGTTTTTAAACCGGAGAATACATCCTCAGAAACCTCTTGTGTTTCAGAATCGGCACTCGGCTTTTCAGGTTCTGCCCCGTAAAAATAGTCCCAGATATATACACTTTTATTGAATACCTTACGGTTCCTTCCAGTTTGTAAGTCTACGAAGACAAGGTTTTGTGCATGATTTAAGGTTTTACGCGGACCGAAGTTTTCTCTGTCCCTATTGAGGCCTAACGGGTAGTATAAAAATTTTCCCCAAACTACGGAAGAATGTTCTACCAGATCGTCGTCCGGTTCTACATAAACCGTTTGGATGCTGTTAGACGGATGTTTTGCGAGCTCTATCCCTCGGTCGTATACGAACCAACTTTTTAAGAGGGTAAATACGATCAGGATGACGATGATCCCGATCACAAAATATACGGAGAGACGCAGCTTTTCCATAGAACGGATCTAAACAATCCGTTCTTATGCCTTAGGGGTCAATCTTCTTTCTTTCCAAAACTCCGGTTCTGGTAGGAACTACTAATGCAGAGGAGATCTCTCCAGTGTCTTCTCTTAACACCGTAAGAGGATTATAAGTATCCACTACGATCTTTCCATCTACCAGGAAATTGTATTGGTATTCGCCCGGTTTCAATTTCTTTACTACTTTAAAGGTTCCGTTCCTTTCTTTGATCAAGAAGTCCGATTCTGGATCCCAATGATTAAAATCTCCGATCAGACTTACTGATTCTGCTTGTGGTTGGTAAATTCTGAATTCTACAGTTCTAAATTCTCTTTCTTCGTAAGGAGAATCTTCTAAGACCCTGGTGCTTGTTTGTTTATTAGGTCCGCCTTCTCTGAATGCGATCCTGGATATTAGAGAACCTTCTCCATCTTCTACGGTATCCGGATTTTCTGGATCGTGTGTGAAGATCCCATCCACTTTAAACTTGTATTCATAGGCAGGTTTCGGTTCGTAAAGTTGGTCTCCGTGAATGTCCACCACTCCGTAAAAAATTCCCTTATCGTTTTTCTGTAAGGAAACACATTGCCAATGACTGAATTCTCCGCACACGCTTACCTCGTCGTTTGCAAGACCTTCATAACTGAATAAAACCCCACGGTTCAATAGTTTCCCGGTCTTTAAAGCGGAGAAAGTATCCACAAATCGGATAAACCTAGGAGGGACAGCCTTTCTCAAATTTTCCAATTGCCAGAAATAATAAATTTTTTCCTCAGGAAGGGCTTCTTCTCCTTCCTCATAATCCACGGACCGGAAGGCTCCGATCCAATCTTCCGCCTCCTCCGCAGCTAGGGCGAAGGTCAATATTAAGGTAAGTAAGGCAACCGCCTTGGCTTTATGCACCATAAACCGATTGTCGTAGGATTTCCCGGAAACCCTAAGCGTATTTCCGGGGCTTGTCCTAGATCCGACATAAGGAAAAAATCTTTGCTCTTTCTGAGACCAGCCGATACTATTGGAAGGACTTTATGGCTGATTATTCAGAACAGGAACTGGATCAGATCCGCTCCATCTTGGATCCGTTGAACAAGAATCCGGAATCCTCCGAAGATTTGAATCCTATGCTTTCCACTTTTCGTGAAAAGATGGGATACGGCGTTCCTATATCTATCGGGGACGACGACGAGGACCAAGCGGAAGAAGGATCCGAAGAAAGTTTCGATCTAGGCGATGAGGACGAAGCTCCTACGCCTATCCAAAAGCCAAAGCCATTATCCTTCTCCGAAGACGACGATATTGATCTAGATGAATTATTAACTGAGCCTTCTCAAGGAGGCGAACCGAGCGCAGATGCGGGAGAAGATCCATTTGGTGGATTTGACGAAGCTCCTACAGAATCCGACGATTTCGGTGATTTTGCAACTCCAGAGCCAGAATCGGACCCATTTGCAGACTCCGGACTGGATGATTTCGGGGCAGCTCCTGAAGCAGAGGAACCTTCCGCGGGTTTCGAAGATTTCGGAGCTCCTACAAGTGAAGATCCATTTGGCGGATTCGATTCCGCTCCTGAACTAGATACTCCTTTTGAAACTTCTCCTAACGAAGACCTCGGTTCTACTCCAAGCTCCGATCCTTTTGCAGATTCCGATCTAGGAATGGAAGATTTTGGGGCAACGCCTAGCTCAGATTCTGAAGATCCGTTCGCAGGCTCGGGTCTTGAAGATTTCGAAGCTCCTACAACTGCAGCCAGTGACGATCCATTTGCAGCATTCGACGCTTCCGGAATGGAAGATACTCCCGGAGACGAATTCGGTTTAGAAGAAGGAGATCCGTTCGGAGCCTCCCCTTCCGGCGAGTCAGACTTCGGAGACCTGGGTGGTTTCGATTCGGAACCTTCCGGAGACTTTGGAGGCGCTGATAATTTTGCCGAAGCTCCTACAGACTCAGACCCATTTGCAGATTTCGCACCTGTTTCAGGAGGAGATCACGATCCATTCTCCGATCTTTCCGGAGCAACCTCTGTTCCAGAATCGGATCCATTTGCAGATTTTGCGACCGAACCTGCATCCGCAATGGAAATGGAGTCCGTTCCGGAATCTTCCGATTTTACAAGCTTCTCCCCAGATCTGGACTCGGACTCCGGAGACGAGGATATGGGAGCTGCTTCCTTCGAAGAAGACTTACGCTCTTTGGGTGGAGAAGATAAGGACGAAATAGACAAGTCTCTCACTGACGAAGAACTCGCAATCATCCAAAGAGAAATACTTCGTTATCCTCCGCTTCTACGCAGAACGGTCATAGAGTCCATAGTCCAAGACCGTCTTTCCAAAAAGGCCCAAAGGGATCTATTAGAACTTATTAAAATAGAAAGTACCCCGGAGGATATCGCTGCATTCTTGTCCTCCGCGTTAGGGATTACAGTTGCTCTCACAGATAGAAGTGGCGCTTATTCCGCTGACGGTGTTCCTATCATATCTTCCGACCCGATCTATACCAGAGAAGGTCTTTTAGAGAGAAGGAAGAAGATCCGTAGGACATTCTTCGCTGCTGCCGCGGCGATCCTCATCGGATTCGGAAGTTATTTCACTTACAAACATATCATTCTTCCTAGACAGGCAGCTCAGAATTACGAAGCGGGTCTGGAACAAATCCGTGAGATGGGAGCTAAAAGGTTCGCAGGAACTTTAGGCGAAGAAGAGAGAAAAAAATATCTGATCAGTATAGAAGATTCTTATGATAAAGGATTCGATATAGATCCTTATAATTTGAAATACATGAACCGCTACGGAGTGGAATACAGCCGAGCGGGAGAATACGAACTCTCTTTCCAAAAATTATTCGGTAAGATAGAGCCGGATCTTGGAATGGGAACATTAGATTCTTGGAATAAAAGAGAACAGTCTCCTATGGTCCGATTGGCCCAAGGAGAATCTTGGAATGATAAAAAGCTAAAAAACAGCGCAGGCGTAAACCAAGGAAAAGAAGGGATCAAATTCCTTTTGGACCAGGAAAAAACTCCTAGAAAGGTACTGATCGCTGGTGCATTCCTTGCAATGAGACTAAAAGAAAGGACTCATGATAATAATACCTATAGAAATCTAGGCTGGTTCCATTCTCAGATCATGCCTGATTTCGCAGAACCTGCAGAAGGCAAAAAAGGAAGATATAAAAACGACGCGTTAGCCGTTGATTATTATTCCAAGGTATTCACGGATGGGGAAAGTCCTTATGACGAGGATTCAACAGCTGGTATCGCTAAAATATATTATAATAGAAGAGAATTCGGAAAAGCAGCTTCTTTCTATAATAGGATCGTAGAAGCGAATCCTAAAAGTATCCAAGGCCAATCAGGGCTTGTTTCCACTTATTTAGAAATGTGGAAAGAAAGTGGAGATCCTCAATTCGTTTTAAATCACCATCGTCTGCTTAGGAACAATCTGGACATGGAGTCCGAACTCCCCTTCTACACTTTGGCAAAACTTGCATCTTTTTACGCTGCAATCGACCCGGAAGAACTTAGGATCAAATATAATATCAATCCTGTTGACCAAGTTTCCGGGATAGAAATAGAAGAAAGTGCAATCCGACTCTTAGATACGATATATAGAAAGTCCATGGAAGACGAAAGGACTGGAGTTGAGATCGAAGGAAAAGATTACGCGGAAGGTTATTACCAAAGAGGACAATATTATCTTTCTCAAAAGGAAAATAGCCAGGCTAGAAGGTTCTTCGAAAAAGCGGCAACTTTAGATCCAAAACATTGGCTCGCGGTCCTGGAACTTGCAGAACATTCTATCCGCGTAGGAAACTTTGAAGAAGCAAAAGATCTTTTAAAAGAAGCAGAATCCCGTTACGAAATAAGTGAGCGTTGGTTCGGTTCTAAAGACGAAGACGAAACTTTATTCGAAGGAAATCCTGCACGTATCCATTTCGATCTTGGGAAAATCAGATACTTATTGTCCGCAGGACTTTCCGACAAGGATTCGCTGAAAGAATTCCCCGGTCGAAAAATTTATCCATTCCGTTCCCGCTCCGAATCTGATGAAAAAAGTCTCTCCGTCTTAAAAGAAGAGGAAGAAAAAAGAAATCGCAGGAATGAACTTAGAAATTCCCTCCAAGAATTCGCGAAAGTGGATTCGGAAGAACCTAAGTTCGAACTTGTCCGCAAATGGAGAAGAGAACTTCCTGCATCCATGTTGAGAGAAATGAAATTTTTCAAAGGCTGGGTGGAATATATGGATTCCGACTTCGACAAGTCTTTGGCGGATTGGACGGGTTTCGAAGATAAGGACGAATATTATAATCCTACTCTTCTTATGGCAAAAGGAAACGCATTCTTTTATACCGGCCAGACTAAAACCGCTCTTGGATATTTCCTAAGAGTGAAAGATGATATGGAAGAAAAACTTCCTCAGATGAGTTCTCCTAAAACGGAAGATCCATACCACCAGGAAGTGTATCAAACTCTGACCGCTGCTTATAATAATATTGGCGCTTGTTACGAAACTCTTTCTAAAAAAGCGAACGCACAAGAATCAGAGAATTATACAGCTCAGGCTCTACAGAATTATTGGAAGGCGATCGAAACTGCGCGCAAGATAAACGAAGCCAGCGAAATTTCACTTTCTAACAAAGATCTTTTATTCAAAAAAGAAGCTCTTAAAAGAGAACCCCTCTTAGAAGATTGGGTTTCTCCAACCTTGGATTCGATTAAGGATCTAGTTCGTAAGTAAATACTAGTCAAGATTCACAAAGAAAAGTTCTCTGTGAACTCTGTGCAAAACAGATCTGAAATAATTACTTTTTCTTTTTTACAAAAAGAGATTTAATAGCAACTACGATAAAGAATCCGAACATTCTGCTCAGGCGGATTAATCTCCAAGGACGGACCATAATTCTCCAAAGCCAGGTTAAGCCCTTGAGTTTGAAAACATTTGGAGCTTTTTTTACCTTTCCGGAAAGAATGTCCATAGCAGGACCTACACCGATCACAACTGCGTGACCGAAAAATGCGGTGTTATTTTCGACCCAGATCTCTTGATCTGGAAAATCCATTGCAAGAAATATAATATTCGGACTTGTCTTACGGATGGATTCTTTTACAAGCAACTCGCGTTGTGTGTTTAAGTATCCGGCATGACGTCCTACGATCCTAACTCCTGGAAAATGTCTGGAAAGATTGAAATAAACTTTCTCGACGATCTCTTCCTTTCCACCCAAAAGAAAAATAGAATAATTTCTAAGCTCGCAAAGACGAACTAAGTCCATCATGAGTGCGATTGTGGGAATTCTTTCTTTTAATTCTCCACCTAATTTTTTAGCGGCCCATTGTAGACCTGCACCTTCCGCTAAGATTAAGCTAGCTTTTTGCGCGATCCGATGTAACTTCTTCCCTTTGCGAAGAGCCATAGTCTTGATAGGATCCAAAAGAAGAACATGATGGAATTTATCCTTCTCTTCCATGAGATGATAAATTTTTGCCACCGCCTCGTCTAGGCTGGCGTTATCAAAAGGTACACCTAAAATGGGAGCCTTTTCCAAATCGTCCACATTCAGGGTCTGATAATCTAGTAAGTAGTCGCGATCATCCTTTGCAGATAGATGGCGTATTTCCCCTGGCTGTTTCATAGGGATCATCTTATTGGACATAATTTGGGAGTCAATTGAAACTTAGGGTTCCGAACCTCCAAAAACCTGGTCCTTTACGGATTCTTTATCTCCTTAAGGATACGAATGCAATCGTAAAAGGAATCTTTTTCCGATGCGGAAGCGATCATTGCATAGGATAATGGTCCCAATTCTGATAATTCTATCATCTGTTTAGGACCGATCCCTCCGATCGGAGTGACAGGTATTTTAGCAATTTGTAAGGCTTCTTGGACACCGGAAAGACCTATGGGAACATCTTCCGTGTCCTTGGAGTTTGTAGCGTATACCGGTCCAAGACCAGTATAGTCCCAGACTCCAGGCTCTAAACCTGCAATATCTTCGGAATTATGACAGGAAGTGCCTAGGTATAATCCGCTGGAGCGGATCTTCTTCCTATCCTCTAAAGAAAGAGAAGCATAATCTTCTTTTCCTATATGAAGTCCGAAACATTTCCATTCCAAGGCCTCTTTCCAATAATCATTCAGAATGATCGGAAAATCTGGAAATGCATCTATCAGACTTTTATAAACCTTCTTTAAAGTTTCAGGGGTCTCTTTTTTGGCGCGTATCTGATAGAATGGGATCCATTCTCTTTGGTAATTCCAAAGTTCCACGATTCGGATCGGATCCTTGGAAAATTTGGAACAATATTCTAGATCTAGGATTGGATAAATACCAGGCGCTTTCCAGATACTATGTCTGGGTCTAAGTGGGAATTCCAAAAACGATTCAACCCCCGCCTACAAATTTCAGGATCTCTATTTTATCCCCTTCCTCTAAGGAAGAGTTCTTCCAACGGTCCCTTTTTAAGATCTCTCCGTTCTTCTGGATCGCTACCGTTTCCGGTTTTAATTTTAAGGATTCTAATAGCGAAAATAAATCCGGAGAAGAAAGTTCCCGAATAGAGAATTCCTTACCGTTTACAATCATTCCATGCACCTCGGTCTAGATACTTCATTCCTTTCGATTCTCCGCTAACGTCGAATGTTTTTTAGTTTACCGTTCTATCAGGGCCGAAAACGATTTACTTATATGACCCGATTTCTCCCGTTTTTTCTAGCAATCGCACTCTTAGGTATTTTGTCATGTAATAGCGGAGAGAGAGATATCAAGGGAAATGCCTTGGCGACATTTTACGCAAACTGCACCGGCGGGTCATATCCGGCCTGTAAGAATGCCTGCGAAAATAAGTACGGGACCACAGTCACAACTACGAATCTAGCAGGTTTAAACACCTGTCTTTCTAACTGCAATACAAGCTGCAATATTTCCACTTTTTGCTTCCAGTTGTCCCAAAGTTGCAAAAGTGATTGTGATTCTTATATGACCAACTGTGTATTAATTCTAGGCGCGACAGGATTCGGCCAATAATCAGCTCAAATTTCCTAGTCTAAACAGGGAGGCCGCAAAAATTCCAGCGGTCTCTATTCTCAAAATAGATTCTCCTACATTGACAGATAAAATCTTATACTGAGAAATCAGTTCTAATTCTTCTTTTCTAAATCCGCCTTCCGGTCCTATCAAAACGATTCTATTTTGTATGTTTTCCGAATTGATCCGTATCTCCGACCTTGGATCAAAAAGAAGAAGTTCCTCTTTTTTAGATTTGGAGTCTTCTAAAAATTTAGAAAGTGAGATCGGCCCTTTAATCTCAGGCAAAAAATCCTGACCGGATTGAGAAGAAGCTTCTGCAGCAACCTTCAGAAGTCTTTCCGGATTTAAGTCCTTTCTATCCGAATGAGAAAATACTAAAAAATTAAATTCAGTGATCCCAAGCTCTGTTCCTTTTTGGATGAGCCACTCTAGCCTGTTTCCTTTAGGAATGGCGGTCGCGATCTTTGCAGAAGTTTTAGGTCTTTCTTTTTTTTCAGTACCTATCAGACTTCCGATTTTAGAAGAAGAAGGTACACTGTATGCAAAACTTGCGCCTGCACCGTCCTTTATGATTACCGTTTTTTCTTCCGAAAAAACTCGAAATGCTTTTAGATGAGAAATTTCCTCTCCCTCTAGTTTCAGTTCGGGAGAAGAAGAAAACCCAGGTCGGAAAAAAACGATCTCTTCCGAGGACATTAGAGTCTGTTTAGATTATCCAATTCGAATAAAGAAGGATCCGGTTTTACATCCCGATCCACTTCAGTATATTCCAGTACACTGATCGCACCTGTATTCAGATCCAACATTTCCAATCTACTGACAATATCTTCTTTTGTGACTTTCTGTTTTGCTTTTACCTTAACAGGACCGTACTTTATATTCATGGTTTTATAAAGTACCCCGTCTTTATCATGGAAATCCAAACGAATGGGTCTCAATGTATCCGGTTCCAAAAGTAAAATGAGTTTGGAATAAAAATACGGAACGATCGGTCTAAGTGCCACTCGTTTCATTTTTTTTCCTGCAATATCCAAATCGCTTTGTACGATCGGATTATAATTTGCTTGGTAAGAAGTTCCCGCCAGATCCACGAAACTGAATCCTGTATTGAGATGATTCTCGTATTTTTCTTCGTCGTTCTTTTTGAAAATTTTCCGGGAAAGTGCATTGAAGGCGAAGATCAATTCTCCGTCTTCCTTAAATAGGATCTTATATTCTAGACCGCGGCCCTTGCTTTCGAATAGGGAGAGAGAATCTTCTCCCTTTCTGAAAATGCTCATATCCCATGTCCAGGAATCCCCTGTCTTTTTGATCAGGATCAGGTTTGCTTTGACTAAACCGTCCGCTTTCAAGAGTGCCTGGTCCAGTCTTGCAACTAATTCCTGGGCGACCCTTGCTTTATCCGGTGGAGCCTGAGCATGGGAAATTTTCCCAGTCATGAGAATCGGGAATATTAGGAGTATCGAAATAAGATGAAACTTTTTCAAAACCTTTCCTTCCCGACAAATCTAAGGGTTCTATTATTCTGCTCTTAAACTAGGTGCACTATAAGAGTAAAGACTATGAACGGAACCTTGGGCTTGAGCGGATTCACTCCTTCTTTCGAATCTGAGTTTTCCTTCTCTAAGTCCTTGATGTAAGTCTTGGACGGAACGAAATCCCATATCCTGAAAAGAAAGTCGTAGTCCTAGGCTTAAATATGGAATAAAGTTCAGAATTGAACCTCTATCCACGACGGAACCGCTGACTCCTTGAGCCACTTTCACTTTTTGGCCCTCGTTAAAATAACGTTTGTCCCCACCGGCTTTCATGGCTTCGATACTTGCCATTCCGCGATACTTTTTGAGACGTATTCCATTCTCGTAAAAATACTCTCCGGGTGCCTCAGTTGTTCCGGCGAACATAAATCCCATCATACATGCGGAGGCTCCGATTGCCAAAGCATTTGCGATATCTCCGATATTGGAAATTCCACCGTCTGCAATAACAGGAACATCGTGCTTTGCTGCATGGGCCGCAGTTTGGTATACCGCGGTTGCCTGTGCTCTTCCCACAGCCATGGTGTCTTGGGTAATGCATATGGAACCAGGTCCCATTCCGATCCTAAGTCCGTCCGCACCGGCGCTGATCAGATTTTCTGCTTGGCCACGAGTGACTACGTTTCCGCCGATCACTTCTAGATTTTTAAAATTGGATTTAATGAATTGGAGCATCTCGATCTGGTAGATTGAGTTTCCTTGGGCAGAGTCGATGATGATCACATCCGCTCCTGCCTCATACAATGCAGCGACCCTGTCCCTGGATTCAGGTAAGGTAGAAACCGCAGCCCCGCATCTAAGTCTTTTGTTCTCGTCCTTGGAAGAATCTGGGAATTCCTTATTCTTTTTCAGGTCGGAACGACTCACTAAAGAGACAAGTTTTCCATCCTTGTCAATGATCGGAAGTTTTCCGATCTTCTCTTTTTTGATGATATCGTTTGCTTCTTTTAAAGTGATCCCCGCTTTTCCGGTAATCACCTCCGTGGTCATAACTTTTTCCACAGGAATAGAACGATCTCTTTCAAAATCGATATCTCTATTGGTTACAATTCCTACCAGTTTAGAATTTCTGGTCCCGTCCGCAGTGATCGGAATTCCGGTAAATCCTAAAGTCTCTTTGATCCTGTCCAGATCGTGGATTGTGTTTTTCGGTCCTAGTACCACAGGGTCAGAAATGAATCCGTTCTCGAAACGTTTCACTTTGCTCACTTCTGCAACCTGTTCTTCTACAGTATTATTGTAATGGATAATTCCTATCCCTCCCATAAGGGCCTGTGCAATAGCCATGGAGGACTCAGTCACAGTATCCATCGGGGAACTCACGAATGGTCTTTTGAGTTTGATCTTTTTTGTTAATCTAGTCTCTAGTTCTACTTCGGAAGGATTGAAATCGATAAAACCGGGCAGGACTAAAAAGTCCCGATAGGTAAGCCCGATTTGCATGCTGAAAAGTTCTTCGCCGGATAGGCCGTCTAAAAATTGGGAGTCTCGGTAAGATTGGTTTGACATTAGTGTACCTTACCTATTACATCAAAACGAAGCCAAAGGCTGGAATCAAGATAATTTTCCGCCGGAATCCGATCGACCTAGGAATTTAATGGAAAAGGTTCAAAGGAAACAAAGAGACAAAGAGTTCATCACAGATCCTGGTAAAAAACTCCATATCATTGGAAAATTTCTACTCAAAACAGATCTACTCGTAAGGGATACGGAAACTCACGAATCCGTTCAACTGCTCTCCGTCAATAAAGACGCCACAAAAATTTTAGTACAGGGTCGGATGGCCGAACAATTTAAGCTGAATGCTCATATTGTTTTATACAAACTGCTCGCAAGATACGTCGAACTAGAATGCGAGGTTCTGGAAGAAAAACCCAATAACCAATTTATCATGCTAGTGGAACATGTTTCCATCGCGAGCAGAGAGAGAAAATTCACTAGGATCAAACCTCCAGATGGAAGCGTTTGGATCACGAACCTGCGCACTAGCAGGACCACAATCGATGCGAACTTATTCAACATTCCCACTTCCGTAAAAGTGAATTTTGCGGACACGGAAAGAACTCTTAAACCTAAGTTCGATATTGTCAAAATTGACGTCTTCAATTCTATCGGGGATAAATTCGATCTAGTCAAAAAGACCGGAAAAATATTATATATCCCGAATACACAAAAACCAGATTCTTTTAAATCTTCCGATCCGAACGGATTCATAGATTATGAGCAGGAGCTAGGCGACGAAGAAGATGTTCGCAAAAAGATCATAGAATACGCCAACCAAAAGATCAGATCCGAGCTGATCGTTCCGGTTATATATATCAACCATGATGAACAAGCAATTCCAATTGGATATGTACATGCCCAAAATAGGAATAAAGAAATTGATATCTCAGAAGTGATGGAGATAAAAACGCTCACTTTCGATATGGTTGACCGGATCAGAGAATCCAATACAATCCTAGTCAAAGAAAGATTTGCAGTAATAGATCTTTCCACCGGTGGTTTGAGAGTGAAGATAAATCATCCGGATCTAAACAGCGAGCTACCTAGAAGAAAAGGATTCACGTTCGATATATTTTTCAAAATGCAATCTCCGATCACTGCATATGGAGTTGTTCGTTCCGTTGCAAGAGATACGGACGGGAATTTGTATGTAGGACTTTCTTTGGAAGGAAATTCTGCGAGACCTGGAGAGAAAAAACGTTTTATAGACAATGTAAATCGTATGCTTTCAGATTCAGGTGTAAAAGTTGGCTAAAAAAGAAATCAAACCTTAAGCAACAGTTGATAGAAATTAAGGAAAATCCCACATCCTAACATCTACAAATAGAACATTTCCTTCTTCCATTCTTTTGGAATAAGTGACTAAGAGTAGATGACTTTCCAGATCGTAATATGGATTACTTGCGATCCAACCGCCGGAAGAGTCTTTTGCATTTTTGTAAAATTGCTCCAAGAAATATGGTCTCCAACTCCAATTCCTTCCCACAAAGGAATCGTCTTCTAACATGCCAGAATCGGAGATCCCTGAATAGTTGGGAGAAAGTTGCCTTCCCTCATGATTGGTTACGTATATTCTAAAAACAGATTTTTCTAAAAGGTAAGAATTTCTTAATTTAATGGTCGCAATACCATCCGAATTGATCACTTCAATGCCGGAAGATTCCAATCGATCTTCCAGTTCCTTTTCCTTTTTAATCCTTCGTAATAGTTGGTATTTTTTATAATTAAAGAATAATTCATGAAGTTGGGAGAATCGGATGCTTAAACCGTTAATGTCCAGCAACTCTGGAGTCGGCTCTGCAAAATAAAAACCTTGTAAAAACCTGGCTCCATAAGTGAGAGCATTGTACAATTCGGTCTCGGTTTCCAAACCTTCGAATAAAAGGGAACAGCCTAAACTTTCGGCAAGTCTGGACAAAGTGAATAAGATCTCCTGAAAATTTCTAGAGGCCACCGAGCTACGGATGAGTCCCAAATCCACTTTGATAATATCGGGATGTAAAGCGCCGATCCGATCCAGGTTAGAAGACTTGGATCCCAGGTCGTCTATCGCCACTAAAAATCCCGATCGTTTGTATAGATTGATCAAAGGTTTTAGCTGGTCGATCTCTCCGGAAAAATGTTCTTCTACAATTTCAATCACAATCCGTTTCGGATCTAAACCGGAACTTTTTGCGATTTGTAAAGTATAAGGTTCTTCGTCCGTTTTGGAGGAAAGATAATCCTGCATGAAAGAAGGAGAAATATTCAGGAAAAGTTTTGCTTTAGGATCGATGCCTGGAGCATTACTGATCTTCTCCACCGCTTTTTTGCGAATGGTTCTATCTATTTCTAGTTTAAGATTTTTGAATTCTATTCTTTCAGAGACGGAAAAAGAATGAGGAATATCGGCTAAAAAGAAGGGCCCAAGGCTATGTACAATACCCTCCCTGTCTTTAAAACGGGCGAGAGCTTCGTAACCAAAGATAGAGTCTTTTTCAACAGACAAAATGGGCTGGAAGTACGGAACGATCTCACCTTCGGAAAACCATTCCCGCCATTTGGATGCATTCCAAGAAGCTCTTCCTTCACTCATTCTTAACAATAAAATGAAAACCCTGCAAGAAGGATCAAGAATTTAAAATCAAAAGTTCAGATCTGAAGATAAAAGAAGAATGAGGGCTACTGAAATTAGTAACCGACTCCTAGTCCACAACCGAAACCTTCAGGAATACCCACCCACGGAGTTCTAGGCTCGGAATTTCGGATCAAATTTCTATTCCCGCCTAAGTTTTCTCGGAGAATTTCCATAAATCTCTCTTTTGTGAAAAGGTCTTCCGATTCGGTTAACAATTTCAATCGATCATAGTATACTTTCAGATCCGGATCTTGGATCTTGTTTTGTCCGGAGGAAACAGATTCCAAGTATCCTAAAGGAATATTTCGAGTAAAATGCCCTACTCTCCAATTAGAAACTGATTTCAATTTACTTAATAAAGGGTCTGTTAAAGCGTTTGAGTCCACAATCTTACGATCTTGTCCCGCAAAATAACCGTAAAAGCCTACGTTGATCGTGGCGCAGGCCTTATCAGGTTCGTTAGGAGCCTTTTTAAACTTTCTACCGGCTTCTGCCCAGCCATGAGTTGGGAATTCCCGGAATTGGACGGAACGCAGAAAGTTCGTGCTTCTAAAATAAGCACCTTTTTCGTCCTGGATCTCTCCGTCATTTCTAAGTCTTGTATAGTCTTTTGTAATATACAAATAAGAGTTTTGGTTTAACAAGAATAAGGCGACAAAAAATAGAACGCCCACTCTAGGAAGATATGAGGGTGAAAGCTCCGAAAGTAAGAACACGCAGGCCACAAAAGGAAGAGCAAAAAATCTTCCCGACATAAAATCCCCGCCTATGGAGCAAACATATAGAATATAAAGCCCAATGCCGGAAGAAAGAGCAGCCTCCAAAAACTTCTTTTTCCAGATGAAATAAGGTAAAAGTAAAATCGCAATGGCAATCGCAACCGAAGTAAAAAGATCCCAGCGAAAACTATTTTCCAAATAGTCCAGACCATAAGGCCAAAGATGAGAAACGGTAAGATCCGTGTTCAATTTTGCATATGCGGTATTCGGGAACAGATATCCGTAATATACCAATGAAAATCCAGACCAGAGAAGAATAGGTAGAAGTCCCAAAACTGCTGCACCTATGAATCTACCCCAAGATTTTCTCTCTTTTACAGGTTTGTACAGGTATAAAAGAAATGGGAGTCCAAAAAGAATCGTGTCCTGTCTGTTCAGATAAGATAAGGAAAGATAAAAAAAGAAAAGAAGAAGGTCCTGCAAATCGCATCGTTTCTCCAGATCGAAGGCCTTATTTAAAAACAAAACTATAAGCAGAAAAGACAGAGGGTTTTCCAAACCGGAACTAGAAAAATCCACGAACGCCCTGGAAGTGAGTAATACCAAAAGAATCCAAGAGGCCGAAAGATAGCCTTCTTTTTTTTCAAAGCGAGAAATGAGAAGATAAGAAGTCGCACCAACACAAATCCAGGAAAGAATTAAAGAAGAATAATATACTGGAATCTTCCAAAAGGAAAGAAAGATCAGACCGAATAACCAAAGAGGATGAGTATAAGCCTGGACTCTTTCATAAGTATTCCATCTCAAGCCCTGCCCATTTAAAAAATTCTCCACAGTCCTAAAACTGATATAAGCATCTTCTGTTACCCAGGAGTTCACGATCATCACATAAGCAAATAAAATACAGGAGATCGGAAAAAAGAATTTAGGAAGAGGCTTTTGGAAGAAGGATCGGATCTTTTCTAAAAGAGGAACCACTTCTTCCAAAGAAACATTCGGAATCTAAGTGTCATTCAGAATTCGGACGCTAAAGAATGGTCCAAAACTTTCTTTGGGGATTTCTTCTTGACCCTGGATTTTCCCGAGGCTTCTTAGCAGAATGTTGAATCGTCTTCTTTTCCGGGTCTCTTCCTTTACCGGCAAGTCTTCAGGCTTTCTGATTTTTGGAACGGTATTCTTGTCCATATTTCTGGCATGGCAATACCAAACAGGGATCCGGGTCGGGGATGGAGCGATCAAGCAGCAACAACTTGCAGACCTTCTACAAAACGGTTTTCCGGATTTTTCCTGTAGATACTCCGGAAAAGAAATAGATCCAGAATTTAGATTTTTGCCTTTGGATCTCAAAAAAGGGTCCACCATGACCCATGTTTATAAAGGAAAATGTTATTATGTTTTTCCTTTTTATTATACAGCGATCCAGTATCCCTTCGCTTATTTTTTCGGAAGATTCGGAAGTTTCTTCTTATCTTTAATCTTTGGAGTTTTAACTTTAAGAGCATTGTTCCAAATTGGCGAACTACTAGGACTGAAGGAAAAATCTAAGTTTTTCTTTTTGATCTTACTACTCTTAGGTTCCGCATTCAGTTTATTCTCCACGGACCTTTCCGAAACGGTTTTAGCAATCTACGGAGTGACCCAAGGGATCTATTTTTTACTCAAAGAAGAAGGATCTTCCAGATCCACGGACCTAGTATTTGCAGGCGGATTTTTCGGATTTGCGGCATTCTTTCGACAAGAAACGATCTTATTGGCAGCCAGTCTCTCCTTAGTTTATGCTTTTAGAATATTCAGAAATCCAAAAACAGCCTTGTTTCCATTTACTTTTGGGACTTTTTTGATCCTCCAAGCTGTGATCAATTATTCTGTGGTTGGACATCCTTTAGGCTCCAGAGGATATCTGCAAGAATCCTCTTCTTATGAATTCGTTTCTCAGATCTATTACCTAGGTCAATTGGTGTTTTTAGGGAATGGTTCTTTGGGATTATTGGGAGCCTATCCTGCCTTAGCGTTTATCGTTTTATGGAGACCAAAATCGGATCCTTTAACTCGGACCTTATACGGATTAGGGATATTTATACTCCTCTCAGGTTTTTTGACTTCTACCAGATTTTGGCAAGGAGTATTATTCGGGCCTAGGTTCTTAATGACCATTCTCCCCTTTTTACTTTTGTTCCTATTTTCCATCTTAGAAAAAAATTGGGAGAAGCTTAGTAAACCATTCCAGATTACAGCCATCCTTCTTCTTTCTTACTCTATCGTAGGTGGAATCGTATTCGACAGGTTATATTACAAATTTACGAAGTCGGTCGTGACTGAGCAAAGAGAACTCAGCGATCACACTTCCAAAACTGTGATCTACAGAAAAGGTTCCGTATTCTTACCTCCCAATTCGTTCAGAGAAGAAAGAGAAGTATACGAAATCGATTCAGCTGAATCCTTTGATGTACTTTTAGAAAAATTGTATGGGCTCGGAAGGACCCAAGTAACTGTAGTCGGCTTTAAGGATTCTTATCCGAAAGAAATTTTGGTCCCTAAATCGGAACATTTTGAATTTAAGAACAGGACATTCTACCAAAGTCCGTCGATTAATATGGAGACTTTAGAGTTTTCTAAAATAGCAAAGTGATATTAATCAAATCTCTTGCCGTGTAGGAACTCCAACACGGCATTAGAGTTAAATGCACTCGATGGTAGAATTCCTCTACACCATTTCACTCATCATCACCTCGCGCGCAGGAGTTCCTGCACGCGGCTCAATAGTGAGGTTTTATTTTCCCCAGACCCTTCTAAACAAATCCGACTCTAATAGATTTTTCGGATCTAGTTTCTTTTTCATGGCCCTGAACTTTTCCAGGTTCTGTTTAGGCATGGATCTTCTGTAAACTTCGGGACGAAGAGTGCTATCTTTTGCAAAATAGAATCTTCCTCCATTCTTCACTACGATCTCATCCAGTTCTTTAGCAAGTTCCCAAAGTTTCGTTTTATTTCCTTTGGTGACTGGAAAGTCCATAGCCATCGAATAACCGTCTACTGCATGAGTGAGTAAAAACTTGTCAGGTCTATGCTTCTTAAAGACTGCAAGCCAGTTCACGATCCCTCTTTTTTGGCAAATACTAAGGATCTCTTCGAAACCTTTCACTGCGTTCTCTTTCGGAATAAAACTTTGGTATTGGATCATCGCACCAGGCTTGTACATAAATTTCCAATTCGGAACATAGTCCAAAAGAAAAGCGTATTCCGCATGTCCTTGCTGATAAGGTTTATTATTGTTTAAAAATCCGGAGATCCATTTTCCGAAGTTCACAAATCTCATTCCAAGTTTATTGCTGAAAGGATACATGAACAACCACATCCAAGACTTAGGAATGATCCCTAAGAATGTGCTTGGCAAAATTTGGTTTTCCAATTTGCAATTTTCAGGAAACCCAGGATCCTCTCCCGCTTTTAGATGGACTGCTTTGTGGATCTGGCCTCTTCCCAGGGCTTTTCCGGAAGCAAATGAATCCACCCAACCAACTAAATAGTCGGATTGTTTATATTCTCTTTCGAAATAATCGTACATCTCTTGGAGGTTTGCGGTATTCACCGGCCAAACCTTCATCTTGCCAGAGTAGATTTTTTTCAGTTTGATCGTAACCGTTAAAAATGCTCCGAGCATTCCGAAACCGGAAATCGCGGAATAAAATATATCCGAATTCTTTTTGGGGGTACAAACGGATTCTTTTCCGTCAGGACTTAAAAATGTAAATTCTTGGATATGATCTCCGATTGGCCCAACAGCAAAGTTATTCTTTCCATGAATATTCATAGAAAGCGCTCCGCCTAAAGTTGGGAACATTGTTCCACTTACAACGGGAGGCCAATATCCTCTTTCGATCCCGAACTCCCAAAGTTGTTTAATGGTAACTCCGGACTCAGCGACCAAGATCCCTGTTTTAGGATCAAAGGACAAGATCTTGTTAAAATTACGAATATCTACTACGATCCCTTTCTCGTTTGTAGCTGCATCGCCATAACTGCAGCCACCACCTCTAAATGCGACCTTTGTGTTCGTATCTCTTGCATAAGAGAATAGATCTTTAAAGTCCTGGATGGATGTAGGTAAAAAAACCTTACTATTGGAGAAATGGTTCATCCCCCATGCTTCCACCTTTTGGACAGGACTTAAACGGGACTCGAACTCTTTCAGATCGAAGCCTGCTTTTTTAGCTTTGGGAGATGTCTTTTTTTTAACGGTCTTTTTCTTAGAGGCAGTTGCCATTTTTAGATCACCTTTTCCTTAAACGGAAAGTCTTCTGAAAATAAAAGAAGGGATAAGTCGAATGATCAAAGAGACCAAGGCCCAACGAGCAGGCACGTAGAAGTTCTCTTTTCCCGCATTCACTTTTTCTAATATGACTTGTGCAGCTTCTTTAGCAGTGATGAGCCACATAAGACCGGGCAGACCTTCCGTCATTGGAGTTTGGATCATACCAGGTTTTACTGTTACAACTTGAACACCTTTCACCGCTAAACGATTACGTAAAGCTTCTAGGTAAGTGGACATTCCCGCTTTAGATGCGTTATAAACCGGATTTCCTCTACGGCCTCTGTCACCTGCGATGGAAGAGATACCAATAATTTTGCCGGCCTTCTTCTCTTGGAAATATGTAGCTGCGGAATCCAACCAAGCCACACAACCTAAAAGATTCACTTCTAACATTTCTAAGTCTTTATCGACTGGAAATTCGTCTGCTCCTACTCTATGCATCACACCGGAAGCGTAATAAATTTCGTCCAAGCCGCCTAAAGCTTTTACAGCCTTAGCAAATTCTCCCGGGACCTTTGAGTATTCCGTTACGTCATGTTTGACGAATAAGTTTTTACCTTTGGAGGAAGAAGGAAGTTTTTTCAGTTCCTTCTCTCTTCTTGCAAAGGCAGCGACCTGATGTCCCTGTTCGATCAATTGAGATGCAATTTCTTTTCCGATACCGCTAGAAGCGCCTACTACGATGATCTTTTTAGCCATACCAACCTTTCTGGGGCGTAAGGCCAGTATGACAAGCCTGATTTGGGGGGTTTTATAAGAAGAATGACCCAGGTTTAAGTACCTGCTCGTTTGTCTCCGTTGGGACCATTCTCCAAAATATAATCGGAAAGAAAAGATCCGCTTTCTTTCCAAACACCAGTACTACGATCTAAAATTTCAGAAGGCCTCCAGTTCTTTTTGTAATCCATCTTAGGATGCCCCGGAAGAAAAAGACCCAATTGAAATTCTTTAAATCCATTCTCCTTCGCCCATAGAATAGAAGAAAGGATCAGAAAATTTCCCAAACTTCTTTTACTTTCTTCCGGATCAAAAACGGAATATACTGCAGACACTGTCTCAAGTCCTAAGTCCAATAAGATCCAACCTAAAAGTATATCCTTTTTATAAAGAAGAAGTTCCGTAGAATTATTAGAACCCTCGTACATCTGAAATTTCATGTTCTTCAAAATTTCGGATTCCGATTCTCCATAAGATCCTTCATGACGGGATTTTTGGTATTTAAGATATAAATTCTTTTTTTCAGCATCGATAAGCGGCAGAGAAATTTTTAAGGTTAGATCGTTATTCTTTTTGATCATCCTTTTGTGATTCGAACTAGGAAAAAAATCATGCAACAAAACCCGATAGCTCAGACAATGAGAACATTGGGAACAATTGGTTCTATAAAAGAAATTGCCGGACCTTCTGAAACCAAAACGAAAAAGATCATCTAAAATTTCAGGAGGAAGTTTTTCCTTAGAGAAGAAACCCTTCACCTTGGAATTCCGATCCGGATAATAGGCGCATTCCGACTCTGGAGTTTCCGGAAGAGAATTTAAGAATTCAAAATAGTCCAGCCCCATGTTTGCCATGATACGGATCCATTTTTACATTGCCAAACCAAAGCCTCCGAAGGATAGGACTATTGATGGTATTTGGTTTAATAATGGATCATCCGGCACGTTGGAACGCTTATAGATTGGCTTTCGGATTCACGGTCCTCAGCTATCTTTTTTATTTTTTATCCCTTCCTTTCGTTCTGTTCGCTTTATTAGGAGCCGGACTTTTCTGCCTGATCGGAGGGTTATTCTTCCCTCATGTATTCGATCATTTGTATCGGAGATTCCAATTTTTGGTATTAGGAATACTCTCATTTTTCTTTTCACTATTGGTCCTGATCGGATATCTAATTTTCTGGAGACCTTTCCAATTCGTGTTCGGATCTAAAAACCGAGAATAATCCTGTGAAAAAGTTCAAAATATATTGCGACGGTGCTTCCAAAGGAAATCCGGGACCTTCTTCTATTGGGGTTGCCGTTTACGAGGGAGAAACAGAGGTCCATTCCATTTCCCGTAGGATCTCCGACGGAACCAATAATATGGCAGAATGGGCCGCTCTGGAAGCAGGAGTAGAATATTGCCTCTCCCAAGACGCAGGCGAAGTTACAGCCTATCTGGATTCCGAGCTGGTAGTAAAACAATTCAAGGGGGAATACAAGGTCAAATCCCCTCACTTGCAAGTTGCAAAAGAAAAGGTCAAAGTTCTCACTTCTAAACTCAAACTATTCTCCATCCATCATGTCCTCAGGGAAAAAAACAAAAGAGCGGATAAACTAGCTAATCTAGCTTTCGAATCTTAAACTGACCGCCCGGTTGGAATTCCTACAAAATAAAAAATGGTTTCCTTATCCGCTTCTTTCTAAAAAATTCTTAGGATGAGTTCTCGAAAGTTCTTACTTCCGATCTGCTTTAGCTTTCTTGGCTTTCTCATTTTATCTAACTGTAAGGCAAGTATCTTAGACAAAATGTTAGAGCTGAAAAAAGAAGGAAAGTATTTGGAACTGGCCATCCTGTGTAACGAACATACGGACGAAGAATACAAAGAGATCTGCAATACTGCCTGGGACGAAACAGGAAGAAAGATCGACCAAATCCTTTCCCAGCAAGCGGACCTTCCCTTCTTAAGAGTCTCTGTAGACCAAAAGACCAAAAAACAGGTAGAAGAAATTTTTTCCAAGAACCCTGCACTCAAAGAGCGTTATCTATCGATTTGGAAGAAGATCGTCCAGGAATGATGAACCAGGATCCGAACCAACTCATCTCACAAATCCCTTCTCCTTTCTTAGAGGATCTATTAGAGATCAGCAAAATCATACAAAATTATGGAGGAGAAGCTTATCTAGTAGGTGGAAGTGTCCGAGATCTGATCTTAAATAAGGTCCCTCACGAATACGACCTTGCAGTTTCGATCCATCCGGAAGATATGCAGAAGATCTTCAAGAGAACTGTTCCAACCGGGATCAAACATGGAACCATCACTGTTTTATTCCATGATAGATCATATGAATTAACCACATTCAGAAAAGACGAAGACTATATGGATGGAAGAAGGCCGGAAACAGTACAATTCGGAGTAAGCCTAAGCGAAGATCTCAAAAGAAGAGACTTCACAATGAACGCACTTGCCTTGGACCTTCAGAAAAAGATACTAGTAGATGAACATTCCGGATTAGAAGACATTCAAAATTCTTTAATTAGGACCATAGGAAATCCGGAATCCAGATTTACCGAGGACGGACTTAGGCCGGTCAGAGCAATTCGATTTGTTTCCACTCTTGGATTTACTATTCATCCGCAAACAGCAGAAGCGATTGAAACATGTAGACCGGTTACAGCAAAGGTTTCTCCGGAAAGAATACACGACGAATTTTTAAAAATAATCAGAAGCAAAAATCCGATCGGAGGATTGGATCTATTAAAAAAATATAAAACTCTGGAATTATTCACCAAAACTAAATTGTATTCGGAAGATTGGGAAAAGCACAAAAATGGATTTTCCAAACTACTCCAAGCTTCCGAAAGGACAAGACTTGCCTACTTCTTAGCTTGTTGTTTATCGGAACAAACCTGGCTCAGCGATTCGAATGTATTTTTTAAAGAACTCAGATTCTCCAACCAGAGGACCAAGGATTCTCAGTTCCTAGTAAAAACCCTGTATTCACTCATACAACAGAAAGAAGAATTACGGACTTCTCCTGGGCTCCGCACACATCTGCTCCATCCAGTCGCACAATATTCAGGAAAAAAAGAACTTTGGGACTGGTGTTTAGAACTTTCCACCCTTTGGTCCGCCTTTCTAAACGAAGAAGCGTTCTGGCTCACTCAGGCCGAAGAAGAATGGAAGAAGAATCCTCCACTTCTGCTTTCCGATCTTGTCCTAGATGGAAATCTGATCCGGGAAAAATTCCCAGAACTTCCTGCACCAAAATTGGGAGAAGTATTGCGGTCCTCATTGTTTTCTGTGCTCCAAGATCCGAATCTAAATTCAGAGAAACTTCTACTGGATCAGATCAGAAAATCTTTGTAAGCCTAGCCAACTGTCGAAGTTACTACAAAATTCACCCAGCCTTAACCTCCCAAACCCCATCTTTATCAAAACATCTTCTACTTTGCTTAGTCCTTCAGCAACTCAACTTATGCTTAATTTTTAGGCACTATGCCGATATAGAAAAATTAGTCCAAAAAGTTTATAATATCTAAACACTGAATATTGGATTTAGAATCGTTTTTAAGCCTTATTTAGTCTCTTTGCCTATTTTTATCCTATTGGCACGCTAGTTGCATAGTTAGGAGCATAGGAGATTTAGGAGAATGATGAGAAAAAAAACAGCCAGCCTCATTGCTACCTTTACTCTGGTGACCGCCTCTTCGGTTTTTGCCCAGCCGAAAAAGGAAACGCCGGACCCGAAGGCAGCAGGCGCAGTGAAAGCTGCTCCAGCCCCAGAACCTGAAGATACGAAATGGTATGATAAGGTAGACTTTTCAGGATTTGTGGATGTGTACTACATGTACAATAACAACCCACTCCAAGGAAGCGCCGTAGACAGTACCAGAGCGTTCGAAACTAGCAACAAAAACTTTGGTGTTAACGCAGCAGCACTTGCTGTACAAAAGACCGCAGAAAAATCCAGCCCTTGGGGATTCCGCGTGGACTTCCAAAATGGACAGAACAACGCGTACCAAGAATTTCCTTATGTTCAATCCAACGGAATTTACAACTATAACATGCTGAAACAAGCTTACATTAGTATGTATTTCCCAGTGTTGAAAGGGATGACCTTAGACGTTGGTAAAATGGCAACGCATATTGGATATGAAGTGTTAGAATCGATGAACAACCCTAACTACTCGATAGGGGCCATCTTCCAAAACACAATCCCGTTCATTCACACCGGTGCTCGCTTAACTACTCAATTTACAGACAAATGGGCAGGAACCTTTTATCTGTATAACAGTGGTGGTGGTACCGGTTATAGAACTGGAGTTCCAGACGGAAGCACTACGAATAACTACTTCTTCGAAGCGGCTACCCAGCATAAAGCGATCGGAACTCAGGTTAAAGGACAATTGATCGAAGACAAATTATCGATCACTTGGAACACATTGTATTCTCAAGACGGTGCTACTGGAAGAATCGATCCGACCAAACAATATGTGGCTGATCAATTAGCGGCTCAAACCGGAGACCCTGCTGTATCTGCTCTTACTGCTCCTGCAGCAAGATATAACAAAGATTATTGGTTCATGAACCATGCAATCTTGTCTATGACCCCTACTGATAGGATCCAAGTTGACTTAGACTATACTTGGAGTGAGAAAGCAGGTGGTGCTGCAGCAGCTAACCTTGCACAGCAACAGTACAACCCAACAGGCGCAGCTACAGTTGAAACTATCCTTGGCGGAACCGTATCTACTGAAAAAACCAAAAGTACCTATAAAGCTTATGGTATCTTCAGTAAGTTTAAAATCGGTGAGACTTGGGGAGTTAACGTTCGTTTCGAGTATATCGACGATAGCCACAACAACGGTCGTTTGACTACCTTCAACCCATTTGCAGGTTCTCAAGCAGCTAACGCGTGGTACGAAGGCAAATATGCTCAAGACAAAGCAATCGCAGAGCAAATCATTGCTGCAACTCCTGCTTTGGGAGGCTTAACTGCTGATCAACTACTTGCGGCTTTAGACCCGAAAAACTACAAAGATTACGGTGGATCTTCCAACTACGGACAGTATAAAACATTTACTGTTACTCCAGTTTGGAACTACACTGAAAATCTACTCATCAAATTGGACATGAGAAGAGACTGGGCGACCGGTTATCAATTCGTAACCCAAAGCGGTGAGAAAAGCAAAGACCAATACGGTATAACCTTAGGGGTCGTTGCTAAGTTCGATTAATCGGATTTAGTAGATTTCTACGAAAAAGAGCGCCCACAAGGCGCTCTTTTTTTATCTTCTTAGAAAATGGATATGATTTAATATGAAAAGAAGAAGGTTAACTCCTTAGAAATCCAGATCCGATTGCCCAGACATGGCAACTAATTGTCTTCTAAAAGAATGAGGAAGAATATTCCAGCAGGACCTGAGTGTCTTTTTCCAAAAGCCGCTATCTGCTTTTTTCAGTTTTGCTTTTAAGTGCTCACTCATCTTCAAGATCCTCTTAAGATTTTTAGAGTGAAAAAACTGTAAAAAAACTTCGAGTTATTGTTCGTTTCTTGGTTCGGAATTTCAAAAATCTATCCAAGAAATTGTAGGGTCCCTAGATAGATTTTTACGAATTATACGTCGGATAATAAATCGGTTTTGAAACCGGTAAGCCTATTTGATCCTTCTTCCCCAGAGATTAAGCCGCTAAAACTCCGTAAACGATAATCCCAATCCCGACTAGATTCGCTGTAACACCAATTCCACCTATAATCTTTCCAAGTGGAGGATTCTCTTTGAATTCGTCTTTGATCCCTTGGAGCCAATTGACAGTGTCTTTTAATGCTAGAAATCCGGAAGAAGCAGCGAAAGAAACCGCTCCTACAAATGACAGAGTTTCGGACAGAGCAGTAGCATACTGAAAAGCAAGCACTAGTCCTAAGAGCATTGCCCCTTGCATCAAAGAACCTATATGAGCCGCCTGCAAGTACCTGGAAGGGAATTCAGCCTTCATTCTCGCAAATGCATACGCAAATCCTGTTAGACTTCCGTATGCTAAATTTAAGACTCCGGTTAGGATCAAAATTTTTTCGGGTAAATTCATAGTCATCACCTATCTATATTTGGGATAAGTGCATAACCTAACGCTTCTTTTTAGCGAGAACTTTTTTCTTTACCTTCTTACTTCCGTTCTTATGGGTAGGAGGAGTATCTTCTAAATCTTCTTCATCGTATAAGGAAACATACGCTTCCGGATGAAGTTCGAATGTTTCAGTCTCTCCGACCGGATGTTTTCTATCCCCCACTAAGACTAAATAGAGTGAAGGTAAGACAGTCAATACAAGGAATAAAGCGGAGAATAACCCACCTACAATCACAGTAGCCAACGGCCTCTGGACATCGGACCCAACTCCGGATGCCAGAGTAGCAGGGATGAGTCCAAGCAATGCGAGTAAAATTGTCATTAACATTGGTCGCAATTGGATAACAGCTGCTTGTGTGACTGCTTCTTTTGTGGTCAATGTAGGCTCGTCTCTTAAAAGGTGATTTGTCCTCGAAACGAAAAGAACCCCTGACATGGTGGCAATCCCGAATAAGGAGATAAAGCCTACCCCGCTGGATACGTTAAAATAATATCCCCTGAACAGAAGTGCATACATTCCTCCCACCAAGGAAAGAGGAAGACAGGCCAAAGCCACGTAGACATATTTTAGATTTCTATAAAGTAAGAACAATACACCGAAAATGATCGCGATAGTTACAGGAATAACGATCGCTAACTTTTTACCCACACGAGCAAGGTTCTCGTATTGTCCGCCGTAACGTACCTCATATCCTTCCGGAAATTTTATTTTCTGTTGTATCTTTTTTCGAAGTTCATTTACGAAACCACCCTGGTCCCGTCCTCTTACGTTTGTTCGGACAGTAATCGTCCTTCTACCTTCCTGACGAAAGATCATAGTAGGTCCGTCTTCCAATGTGATCTTTGCTAATTGAGAAAGTGGAACTCTTTCTCCCTTAGGAGAAATGATCGGCATTGCCTCTATCGCTCTTTTAGAAGCTCTATAATCCTTGGAGAATCGGACTACTATACCAAATCGAGCAGGCGTTTTTGGGGGAATGTCGGAAGGCCCCTCATACAAAGTACTGACCCTTTGCATTCCGATGGCAGCTTCTACCATCTGCTGTATATCGCTTACATTGATCCCGTAACGAGCCGCGGCTTCCCTATCGATCCGAACAGTCAACTGGGGACTGTCCGCTTCCTGTTCGATCCCGAATTCACTTGCTCCCGGCATATCTTTTACAATTTCTAGGATCTCTTCTGCAAGTTTACGCATCACTTTTAAGTCTTGCCCGGATACGAACACAGCGAGGTCCGCAATGGTACCCATGATCGCTTCCGACAAGTTGTCCATGATAGGTTGAGAGAAACTGATCCTTGCACCTGGAAGAGTCGCCTCCAGATCGTTTTTCATTCTTAGAAGAAGTTCCTGCTTAGTAATCCTTTCCTTCCAATCGTCGTAATCTTTCAAACTTACAAGCACTTCCAATCGGTTGGGAGGAAGAGGGTCTGTTCCGTCGTCATTCCTTCCCAACTGAGAAAGTACTACGCTTACTTGTTCGTTTTTATAGATCGTTTCCCGGATCTTAGGCATAAATTTACGAGCTTCCGGAAGAGAGATCCCCACTGGGAAAAAGATCCTGAGGTTAAAACCTCCTTCATCCATTTCCGGTAGGAATTCGGTCCCAAGTTTGTATCCGCCTATCCCTAAAAGTATGATCACCACGGTGAAAGCGCTGATGACCACCCTTCTGGATCTTTCTACCAAATAATCTATTAACTTTTTATAACGTTCTTCTATCCAGGCATACACCGGGTTATGCCATGCGATCGGTCCGGGCTTCTCTGATTCGAAATACTTACGGAACATAAAAGTCATCAAAACAGGGACGACAGTCATAGAAAAAATTAAAGCTCCAAAGATCGCAAAAGAGATAGTGAAGGCCATCGGCTTAAAGAGACGTCCTTCGATACGTTCGAAGGAAAAAATCGGCAAATAAGCAAGTATGATGATCAGAATGGAAAACAAAATTTCGGTCCCAACCTCGGAGCCGGACTCTGCGGTAAGCTTAATGATCCCCTTACTTTTATCACTAGGAGTGGCGTCCCTATATCTTCTCATGATATTTTCTACCATGATCACGGCCCCATCCACTACGATCCCGAAGTCGATAGCTCCCAAGGACAATAAACTTGCAGGGATCCCGGTAATATTCATAAGAAGAAAGGCGAATAATAACGCAAATGGAATGGTTGCCACTACCACAAGAGATGCCTTTGCACTTCCTATGAAGAAGATTAGAACCAAACTGACAACCATTACTCCTTCCAAAAGAGTTCTTCCGATAGTGCGTAACGTATAATTTACAAGGTCACTTCTATCATACGTAGTCCTAAGCTGAACTCCTTCCGGAAGATAGTTCTCGTTGATTTCCTTTACTTTGGCGCGGATCCGATCTCCCATCTCGTTCGGATCTCCCCAACGACGCATAGCCACAAGACCCTGGACGGAGGAATCTATATCCATGACCTGATTGTCAATGCGGACCGTATAACCCAAGACCCCGCTCGGAATCGGGTGAGAAATTTCCACGGTAGCCAGATCCCGGACGAATACAGGGACCCCATTCACTGTTTTTACTACGATATTTTCTATATGTTGGGCTTCTCGTATTGCACCCAAAGAACGGATCGGAAATCCCTGCTCACCTTGTAAAAGTAGATTTCCACCTGTGTTCAGATTATTCACTTGAACTGCTTGGATTACATCGTTTATCGTAAGTTTATAACGTATTAATTTATCTGGAGAAGTTACTATATGGAATTGTTTAGGTAAACCTCCGAACGTAACCACATCCGCAATTCCAGGAATAGAAAGCATCTTTGGCATTACGATCCAGTCTTGGATCGTTCTTAATTCCATCGGAGTGTGATTGCCGGAAGACTCGACCACATATCTGAAAATTTCTCCCACTGGAGAACTCATAGGTCCTAAAGCCGGTTGGACTTCTTCAGGAATATCCGCATCTGCGACCCTTTCCATAAGTCGCATCCTTGCAAAATAATCATCTGTCCCGTCTTCGAATACAAATTGGAATACTACAAGACCGTTGATGGTTCTGGATCTACGTACTGCTACTTTAGGAATCGCATTCAATACCCTTTCAATCGGAAGAGTGATTCTTTCTTCTACTTCGACGGCTGCTTTTCCCGGAAATTTTGCGATCAAACGGACTTGGGTGTCCGCAATATCAGAGTAAGCTTCCTTTCGAATATCTGTCCAGGCCCAAACTCCTAAAATCGCTACAAAGAGTGAGGCGATAATGGTGGGAACCCTAAACTTAAGTACAGATTCTATGAGTTTATCTATCATTAGTAAGACCTCGTATCGAACAGGTAGCCCAACTGGATGAGAAGCTGAGGATTTTTATAATCTCCGCTTCCTACCCCTCCGCCAAGTTGCAAAAAGAAATTTCCAAGAAGGAAATCGTAAGTAAGTCCAACATATCTTTGGTTTAAAGTTACCTTCTGTTTGTCCCTACTATCGTATTCTAAAACAGCAGCCAGATTCGGATTCTGTTCGGCTACATAAGATCGTATGATCAGATCTTCGAAAGTAGGATTCCTATGCTGGTATCCTGGAAAATCTGTACCTGTAGGATAAGAAGTTTGTCCGCCTCTACCTAACTCGGGAGCGAAAGGATCTACTTGGAATTGTCCTAATACTACCGAAACACTATGTGCGATGACAGAAGTTTTCCAAAAACTAAATCCTAGATCCGCCTGCCAACCCCACCAATGAGGTCCCCAATGCCCGCCGGATCCGCGTATTACGATATCCTTATAATAATATCCTAAATTGAAATTGATACTTCCGGGAGAACCGATACTTGCTCCATACACGAAGAAGTTCGTAGATTTAGGGAGAGCCTTCTGAGTAAGTTCGTCTTTTTCTTCTTCTCCGAATCTGGTTTTACGCTCCGAGTCGGGAGCCCATTCGGGAGAAATGTCGTCGTTCTTATAGTCCTTCTTCTTTTCCTCCGAATAAACGGATGAAATAAAAGAAAATAAGAATATTATAATAATAAAACTTAGTATTCTTTTCATATAGATTAAAATCCGAAACTAAGTCCCTTTAAAAGAATGGCGCCTTCTACAACGACCTTGTCACCTTTGGTCAAACCTTCCAGAACGTTGACTCTTTCTCTAGTGGAGATGCCAAGAACGACTTCCCTTCTGAAAAATTCGTGGGCGGTTTCTTCTACGAATACATAATTTTTACCTTCTACAGTAACTACCGAATTGAAAGGAATGACCACTGAGTCACTTCCTGTTTCTTCTGGAAATCTTACCGTAGCAAACATTCCAGGTTTTAATCTATAACCTTCGTTTTTGATCGCGATCCTGACTTTTACAGTTCTTGTATAAGGATCCACGTTATCTCCCAATGCTTCAGCGGTCCCTAACCATTCCTGGTTCGGAAAGGAGTTGAATACTACCTTGACCCTTCTTCCTTTCTGCAGACTGGAAAGTTGGGATTCTGGAACGTCCGAAATGATCCAAGCTGTTTGGCCTGGTGCTTTTTTGATCAATGCAGGATTTAAACCCACAGCTCTCAGTTTTCCTTCGAACTCTGCGAATTCAGCCTCATCGTTATTCACTTCGGTTTCTGCTTCTACCAAATCTTTTTCGGTAGCGACCCGATGTTTGAACATATCTTTGATACGATCCAAATTTTTGCGGGATCTGTTCAGACTGTTCTTGGCATGAACATAGCCTACATACAGATCGTTCAATTCCGCAGATTCGAATAATACGATCTGTTCCGAATCAGATACGGAAGGAGAAGTAGTGGCAATCAGCCTTGCAGGAGCTTCTACATTTACGAACTCTCCCGGTTTGCCGATCTCAGCACTTTTGATAATCTCGAGTCCCGGACTATTCTCCTTGAACTCAATCCTTTCTCCATGATCATGGACGATCGCTTTCTGAGGGCGAGGCGGAGTCTTCTTTCCACCCTTGTTTAATGTAAAAGAAACGATGGAAACGGAAACAGCCGCCACCAGAACGATTAATAAAATTCTAAGTTTGTTAGATGATGGAATCATTTCGAGCCCCCTTCCTTAGCACCACCGGATTCTCCGTTGGATTTGTAACTTGGGACGATCAGCCCCGTTCCGACCGAGTAATTTACTCCTTCGATCGCTTCCATTCTATCCGTTTGGAGGCGTAACATTTCCACGATACTGGATCTGTATGTTTCGAAGAAGTCGGCGAATTCTAAAATAGATATATAACGTTTTTCGTAACTAAGGATCATATCCTCCGCTAGATCGGCGTAGTCCTTAGTGTAAGTGTTTCTGAACTTTTTGTAGAGATCGTCTTTTGCTTTCGCAGTAGCCAAGGCAACGCTCACATCGTTCTCTACTTCCAAGATCAGGTTTTTTAGTTCCTGTTTTCTGACTTGGATGGATTTTTCGGCAGCCTTGATATTACCTTGGTTCCTATCGAAGATCGGAATATTCAACTGCGCGGTAATCCCCCAATAGTTCTGGAAGGCGGTTCCCCCTCTGTTATACATAGGGCCGAAGGCAAGATCCGGGATCGCGTTTGCATGTTGCAATTCCAGGTTTGCTTCTTCATATCTTAATGCCTGGACCGCTTTTTTCAGGTCGGGCCTGTATTCCCGGGCCTTAGCAAGCATATTATCTAATTTTAATCCTTCCATGGTCGCTTTTTCAACGAAGTCCAGGTCCAGAACGGGAACGATTGCAACTGATTGGTTTTTATAAGTGTCTTCGTTCAATAAAACTCGTAGGTCAGCTTCCTTCTCTAGGACCTTGATCCTGAGATCTTCTCTTTCTTTTCGTAAGAAAAATAGAAGTGCCTTTAAACGTAGAACTTCAGACTGAAGAACCGCTCTTCTTTTTTGGGCGAGTTCCGCGGAGTTTACCGTTTTATCCAAAGCGATCAGACTTTTGTCGTAAAATGCGATCGCGTCCCTGTAATAATGAATAAAGTAGAATGTCCTACGCAGTTTTGTAATGAGCGCTCTTGCAAGATCGTAAAATTCCTGCTCGCTCATCTTAGCGCTTAGCTCTGCGACTCTGATCCTTTTGTCTATCTTACCGCCGAGCAAGAATACTTGTTGGATCTGCACCACTGTTTGTCCCGATCTGGTAAAATCGAAATAACGTTGTGTAGGCTCCGCGAAAATACTCTGATCCACGAAAATATTCGGGTTCGCATATAGACCTGCTTGCTCTATCCCCGCTTTTCTCGCGTCGATATTAAACTTAGAAGCAAGTAATAGAAGGTTATTCTTCCAAAGAAGTTCTTCTGCCTTGGCAAGTTCTAATCGAACTTGTGTCCTTTCCTGATCTCCGGAAGCTGCAGCGATCTTTGCATCCGTATACAAAGTTTCACCACTCCCAGGAGCACCATCCGGTAAAGGATCCGGCTGAGAAACGGTCTGATTCGTCGCCCAGACCAAGATTAGGAACGTTAGTATCTTTTTATTCATAGTTGTACGAAGTTATCCCTGAAGATAGCTTTTGCTTATGCAAGACTCCCCTATGGAACGATGCCAATAGACCTATGGCGCGAAAATCGTTCCGAAGTAATATAAAACCGATTAAGCCAGGCTAGGTGGGGGGAGATTTGTTAGGGAAAAGTGGAGAAGTCGGTCCGATCTGTATCGACCGTTTACAAATACGATCTTAGAAACAAATGTGGATGGAGTCCAAGGGTAGCTGGATGACGCATCTACGAGAAAGTCAGCAAATCTGCTGTCTCTTTCTCTAGCTTGTGTATAAACTAATCCTTCGGAATCCGTAAGATCCGATTCAATGGCGGTGGAAATGTTTTTCTTTGTTTGGGATAAAGAAATAGCCCGGCTCTCTAGGTCTTTATCCACCCATTCCAAAGTGGAAGAAAAGACTACCAGAGCAATCTGTAGAAAGATCAGCAGAATGAAAGGTATGCGCCGCACTATTATGCCAAAAGAATATAGACGATTATTCCGTCAATCCTTAGTATATATTACGAAGAAACGTTAGCTATTCCAATCTGTTTTTTGTTGAATTAAATGGAAGATGTACTAACGATTTGGACTAGGTGGAGTATAACCCACGTGGACTACTGTACCTCGTTGAAAACGTATTAAGATCTCTCTATCAGGTCTGGAACCTTCAGCAAATTTAGAAACAGGCCTATAATAAAGCCATTCCTCCATCCCAGGGGCCCAATTATTCACGACCCTTTTTTCATCCGGCTCCCCGAGCTTACCTTTTACGAATAATTTGTTTTGGTAGAGAAGAGATTGGATCAGTTGAGCGCGAATATAAATGTTCGCGGAAGCTTCTGCCGTTTTTGCATCTACATTTTGTCCCAATAAATTGACATCAGCATCCGGAATGGATTTGAGAACGAACTCCTTGCATTTTGCATCGTCTGCAAACGTCCCCATACATTCGGAATACAATTGCGCAGGACTTTTACTTTCTCTCGCCCCCGCGCCATCTCCGGAGAGATAAGCGCATTGAGAGAAAGTTATAATACAAAATGGAAATAGGAGCTTAATATTCATTTTCGTTTTCTCCGACTGGTTTTCCTTTCGGAACCTCCGCCTCCGGAAGCCACAGGCAATGCCTCTGCTGCAAGATTTTTAGGTTTAGCTCCCTGTAATTCTTGGAAGCCTCCAGTCAGTTCTTGTCCTACTTTTTTATACTCTTTTTTCTCTTCAGGCAACTGAGTTTTTTCGGTAACTTCGACACGGAGTAAGAAACTAACGATCTCATACTTCATGTTCTCGATCGCTTGGTCGAATAATCGGAAACCTTGTAGTTTATATTCTACAAGCGGGTTCTTTTCTCCATAACCTACCGTCCAGATACCTTCTCTCAAGTGGTCCATGGAATACAGATGTTCTTTCCAACGATGGTCCAGAATATCTAAGAAAATATTTCTTTCTAAAAGTTTCCAAACGTCCGCGCCTATACGATCCGCTTTCTCTTGGTAGAAAGTTTGGGCGGCATTATTCAAAGCATCAAAAATAGCTAATTGAGGATTTTTAGATTTTCTAATGGCATCTTGGTCCACCTTCCAAGGAAGTCCTAGACCTTCGAACCATTCTTTTAAAACATCCAATTCCCAACCGTTAGGATTTCCTCCCTCGCAGGTGGCGACCACTTGGGCTTCTATCATTTCTTCTAAGAAACTTTTTGCCTGACCGGTTACGTCTCCGCCTTCTAGGACCTCGTTTCTCATTTTATAGATCACGATCCTTTGGCGGTTCATTACATCGTCGTATTCCAAAAGGTGCTTACGGATGTCGAAGTTATGACCTTCTACCCTTTTTTGGGCTCTGGCGATTGCGTTAGACACCATCGGGTGCTCTATCTCTTGTCCTTCCGGCATCTTAAGTCTTTCCATGATGCCTGCGATCCTATCGGATCCGAAAATCCTCATTAGATCGTCTTGTAAGGAAAGATAGAATCGACTAGAACCTGGATCTCCCTGACGACCGGAACGACCCCGAAGCTGGTTGTCGATCCTTCTCGCCTCGTGTCTTTCGGTTCCTAAAATATGAAGACCGCCCGCTTCCAAAACTTCTTCGTGATTCTTTCTCCAGATCTTTGCACTGGTCAGGATCTCATTTGCTTTGGATTTTTTTGACTGAGAATCCAATCTTTGGGAAATAGATTCTGCTCTATCAAAATCAGCACGAACTACAGCTTCTTTAAATTCTGTGATCACCGGATCGGATTCTTTCCAAGATTCCAGACTTTCTTTAAATAACTGAGCTCCACCCAATACGATGTCAGTTCCCCTTCCCGCCATGTTCGTAGCGATGGTAACAGCTGCAGGTTTTCCTGCGTTTGCGATGATCTCTGCTTCTTTTTCATGGAACTTTGCGTTTAATACATTATGAGCAATTCCGGCCTGAGCCAGAAGTCTTGCGAGAACTTCCGATTTTTCAATGGAGATTGTTCCTACAAGCACAGGTTGTTTTTTATCTCTGCATTCTTTAATCTCGTTCAAGATTGCGGTGAACTTTTCTTTTTCAGTTCTATACACTCTATCGGCTGCGTCCTTTCTTTGGACTGGAACGTTCGGAGGGATTACGATCACATCTAAATTATAGATCTTATGAAATTCTTCCGCTTCCGTATCAGCAGTTCCAGTCATACCGGAAAGTTTTTCGTACAATCTGAAATAGTTCTGGAAGGTAATACTTGCGAGAGTTTGGGATTCTCTAGCGATAGGAACCCCTTCTTTTGCTTCGAGAGCCTGGTGCAATCCGTCCGAATATCTTCGACCGGACATCAAACGACCGGTGAACTCATCTACGATAATCACTTCTCCGTTTTGGACTACATAGTCCACATCTCTCTGGAATATTTTATGCGCCTTTAAAGCCTGGTGAACGTGATGAACTAGATCCACATTTTGAGGAGCGTATAAGTTCTCGATCCCAAGGATCTCTTCCACATGGGCCACACCCTTTTCTGTCATCAGAGTGTTTTTGGCCTTCTCATCCTTCTCGTAATCCTCACCTTCGATGAGTCTAGGAATGATCTTGTCTATACGAGTATATTTGTCTGTGGATTCGTCGGAAGGACCGGAGATAATAAGTGGAGTCCTCGCCTCGTCGATCAGGATCGAGTCCACCTCGTCCACGATCGCAAAAAAATGAGATCTCTGCACCTTATGATCAATATGAGAAACCATATTGTCTCTCAGATAATCGAAACCATATTCGTTATTGGTCCCGTATGTGATATCGGAAGAGTAAGCGTTCTTACGATCATCGTGTTCCATATCGTGTTGGATAATTCCCACGGATAATTCCAAGAAATCGTAAATCGGTTTCATCCAAAGTGCGTCTCTTCTTGCCAGGTAATCGTTCACTGTAACCACATGAACCCCTTTACCAGCGAGCGCATTCAGATATACTGCTAAGGTAGAAGTAAGAGTTTTACCTTCCCCAGTCTTCATCTCGGAGATATTTCCCCAATGAAGAGCGATCCCTCCCATCATCTGCACATCGAAATGGCGCATCCCTAATTTTCTTAAGGCGGCTTCTCTTACGGTAGCAAACGCTTCCGGAAGAATATCATCCAAGGTCTCTCCTTTCGCGAGTCTTTCTTTAAACTTTCTAGTTTGAGAAGAAAGTTCAGAATCGCTAAGAGAACGCATGGACTCTTCCAAAGAATTGATTTGGACTACAATCGGAGTGAGTCTTTTGAGGTCTCTTTCGTATTTACTTCCGAATAAAACCCTGAGTATTTTCTGAATCATGTATGCACCATCAATCGTTTCGTCTTATAAATAGTCCCGGGAATTCGGGACATTGGATAGAAATATTATAATTCCAAAATTCCTTCAAAGAGCGCTCTGCCAGCTCTTTCCATCTGAGACCTAAGATCTTCCGTTTCGGGTCCGGGAATCCATCCTGCTTTTTTGATAAACTCAGAATGTATATTCTTCCAAACGTTTAACATATTCTCTGTTACTTCCAGATGGCATTGGATACCGAAAACCCGATCCTCATATCCAAACATCTGGTTAGAATAGAAACTTCCTTGTAATAAATGATCCGCGCCTTTCGGGATCTCGAATATATCCTCATGTAAATGGAATGCTGGGAAACTAGAAGTTCCATTCAATTTAGAAAATGCAGGATGAGATGGATTCACTAGTTTCACGTCAGAGAAGCCTACTTCTGGCCCCTTCTCCCCTTCGTATACCTTAGCACCTAAAACGGTTGCTAAGATCTGAGAACCCAAGCAGATCCCGATCACCTTCTTATCTTTCATAGATACCAAGTGAGATGCAAGCTCTAGCCAAGGTTTAAAAAATTTATGCTGATTAGGATCATGTACGGTTTGAGGCCCGCCCAAGAATACTACCAAATCGAACATCTGGTGAGCTGCCGGAACGATATGTACTCGTTCGTCGTACGCGTTATGATAAGTAATCCTATAATTCCTAGCTTGCAAAGAATCTAATAGAGTTCCCGGACCTTCGCAATCCTTGAACCGAACGATGAGACATCTCATGATTGGCCGGCCATTCTTTTGAAGAAGATCACTTTCATAGTTTTAGGGATTTTATTCGGGTCGGACTCTTCACTGATCGGACCGATAAAATTATAATATAAGATCAAAGGTTTCGTTTTGAATAGAAGTGTTTCAGGAGTTCCGGTCACTAGTCCTTCTGTACGATCCACTTTGAAAGGGGGCTTCATTATGAGGACCGGAACTTGGATGCCGAATTTTTTTACTTCTTCTTTCATCAGAACTGCTGCTTCTTTCATCTTTTGTTCCGTAGAAAGAGCTTCCGGATTATCGAAAAATATATCCGGGTCCACGATCATGTATAACTTGATATGAGGAGATTTTTTCAGTTCTGCATTCAGATAATTTAAAACTGGGATTTCCTTAATACAAGGAAGACAATTTGGTCCGTACACATTCAGTGCGATACGATCCGCGGCAATGTCGCCGATACGGATATTTTCACCTTCCAAACTAATGCCTTCAAAATTTTGGACACCTAGATTGGATTGTTCTGAGGGAGCACATACGGTAAGAAGGCTCGCTATTAATAAAAGGGTTAGGCGGAAGAAAATCCCCTTGGAAAAGGGAAAACTAAGCCTGGAATCGGAGTTGGCCTGAGAATCCATGGGCGATTACCAAAATTGAAGATTCTCCCCAGAATTCAAGGAATAAACAAGATATAAGGGATTGACAGAGAGGGGAAATTGAGAATGATGGTAGTTTCAAAGGCCTCTATCCCCTTTCAGGAATACAAAATGACCCAAAACCAGAATTCAGAATTCGATATTGTAACTTTGATTGAACTGGCCAAAAAAAACAAGTACGAAAGAGCCGTAGCCGGCTTTCAAATCCTGGATAGAATCGACAGGCTCGAATTACCCAAAAAAATCAAAGGACGCAAACTTGCCGTCCAAGCGATGTTCGCACTCGCAAACGAAGAAGTTCAGTATAAATACGTAACTAAAGAAGAAAGAGCCGCAATCGAAGCGGAAGCACAAGGAAACGGAGCCACTTATTCCCAATTCAACGGACTATTCGAAGCTCCTCAAGCTCCCATCGCAGAAGAAGATACGGAAGAAGATTTCATTCCGGAAGAAGCTGCGAAACCTCTTATGGACATGGAAGATGGTGAAGAGGGAGAATCCTACGAAGAGGAAGATGATTCCGATGACGACGAGGATGAAGAAGAGGAAGATGATGATGATTCCGACGAGGATGAGGACGAAGAAGACGAGGATTAAGCTATCTTTCAGCTTGTCCGGCAATCCGACGGTTCTCTGAATTTGAAGGAGGAAAATTCCTCCTTCCATCTACATTCTACACAAAATCCAATCAAAGAGGGAGAGAGAATCTCCCTTTCTATTCCTAAAACATTAGAAAATGACGAATTGCTAGTCCTAATCGGGATTGGTTGCGGCTATCATGCGATTTCTTATTTGAAATCTGTCGAAGTGCCTACAAAAATCCTATTACTGGAACCATTCTCAGAGTTAGAAACCCTAGTTGGACCCTTGCTTAAGGAAAAATTAGGCAACACTCCGGTATATTACGGTTGGGAGAAGTTTGAAAAATTAGATAGATCCGACTGGATGCCGACCGGCACCAAAAACTTACGAATTTTCATTCACCCGAATTATTCCAGACGTTATCCTGATCTAAGCCAGAGGATCGTTTTCTTCTTCCAAAAAAAAGGATCCGTTTCTCAAAACAAACTCGCTAAGCAGGAATTCGGAAGACTCTGGGTCAGAAACTTCTTCAGACATCTAAAAAAATCTTCTGAAACTCCAAACTCATATCATATCCTGGGTCGTTCTCTCGCTACAAAGCCAGGAAGGATCGGATGTTTTGTAGGAGCTTCGCCAAATTTAGAATCAGAGATCGATTGGATCCGGCAAAATCGTGAAAAATTCTTCTTACTGAGTTCAGACACTGCGCTCGGATATCTATTAGAAAACGGTATTCAACCTCATGGAGTGCTCTCAATAGACAGTGGACTTGGAACATTCTACCATTTTCCGGAAAATGTACCCGAAAATATTCCAATCTTCACTTGGTTTGGCGGAGCGTGTAGGATCTTCGACCTGAAAAACCCAAAAGTAATCTATCTTTCCACACATCCATTGGACCAGATCCTGGGTGCGAAATTTTATCCGAAGGCCCCGATCTTAGAAAATCCGACCTTGAATGTAGCCGGCCTCGCAGTTTCCTTACTCAAATCCTTAGGAGCGGAATCCGTTCTACTGAAAGGATTCGGATTCGATAGACAAGCAGGAAAGACACATTGCAGATCCACGGGTTACGAAAGATACGACAGATTCTTCATCGATCGTAAAAGAAGCCTCTATAATTCGAGATATACACCTGAATCTCGATGGAGAACAAGAACGAGTGTCCTAGAAATATTACAAAAATGGAGTCCTATCCCGATTCTTTCCGAAATGGGCTCGAGAATAGAAACATTCTCTGACTGGGAAAATTCTTTAGAGAACTACCCTTCTTCTTTTCCTGGTTCCGGACAAGAATGGAGAAAACTCTGCTCCGGAATTTCGGAACTTCCTAGTGAGATCCAAATCCTGCTCCCCAGAGAAATCAAACTCCTGGATCCCAGAACCTAATTTCCGTAGAAGATACTACAAGAAGAAGATTCTACTACTTGACATTCCGGGAGAATTCTCCAAAACTCTCTAGTTCCGGGAAACCGGCCAACCTTTCGGTCTAGGATTATGAATAAAGGTTATATTATTTGTGTCGATGATGAAGTGTCGGTACTGGAAACTCTCCAGGAACAGCTTCATAACGAGTTCGGAAAAACTCACGAGATCGAAACCGCAAGAAGCGCCGAGGAGGCACTAGCCTTATTGGATGAGATCCAAGCTTCCGGTTATGTGATCGAAGTTATCATTACGGATCAGGTGATGCCCGGTATGAAAGGCGCCGATTTTCTGGAATCGGTCCACAAACGGTCTCCAGATTCGATCAAAATTTTGCTCACCGGTCAGGCCGGTTTGGATTCCGCCATCCACGCGATAAATTTCGGGGGATTGAGCAGATACGTGGAAAAACCCTGGAACATAGAGGATCTAACAAAGGATATCCGATCTTTGATAGAGAAGTTCCGGCAGAACCTGGAGAATCAACATTTAGTCAATGAGCTTAACAGAAAAATTAAGGAACTCGAAGAAGAAAACCGCAAACTGCAGCAGACAGGCGAATAATAATCCCCTGGAGCGTTCCCGCTTTTTTTCCAAAACTGAAAAAGGGTTAATTTCCCTCGGAAGCATTTATGCTCTCTCCTTGGTGCTTTGCTTTCTTTCCTTCCACGAAATTTCTTCCAAAGAAGCTCCACCTAAGCCTAAATACACGGAAGAACAGATCCGCAAAAAGAAAGAAGTTCTCTACCAGATCCTAAAATACGGGACCACAAAAGAAAGAGCTAGCGCTCTCAGAGAACTAGAAGATTTTCCAAAAGAAGAAGCAGGAGAATTGTACGATCAAGTCGGAGTGATCCTTTCCAAGGATCCGGATTGGTCCATGAAGATCTATGCACTTCGAATTTCCAGCATTCTAAAACTTACCCAATTCGAAAATAAGATCATCGCATTATTAAAACACGACCAACAAGATGTGCAGAAGGAAGCGGTCTATGTAGTCAAAAAACTAAAATTCGATTCAGGCATCCCGGTTATTACCGAACTACTCAAAAGCCAGGACTTCACCAAAAATTCGAATTTTTTGATCGCACTCATCGAAACCTTAGGAGAATTTCCTCAGGCAAACGAGGCATTCTCCGTATTAGAAGCAAGATTCCAGGAGAAGTTTAACGATCCGGAAGTAAGAGCCCAGATCGCACTCTATTTCGGAAAAGTAAAAAAATCTTCAATTGAGAATGTTCTGATCGCGGCAGTAAAAGATGAAAAGGAACCGATCACACTTAGAGCTTATTCAGTAAACGCACTCGGAAAGATCAAATCGGAAGCTGCTATCACTCCTCTCCGAGAACTTCTTGAAAAGATCCGGGCCTTAAAGTCCAAGAACGATATCCAAGATTACCAAGCGCTCAAGATCCATACGATCACCGCTCTTGTCTCCTTGGGAGATAAGGAAATTATAGAAGAATTATATTCATTCGCAAGAGACGACGATGCAATGGTCCGACTTCGCGCAATCAAACACTTGGCGGAAACGGAAGATCCAGCAGTTATCGAAATTTTAGAATACAAGGCACAAAGAGATCCTAGCGAAAAAGTAAAACGTGCCGCCCAAAACGCCTTAGACCAACTTCGTAAAAAACTAGATCCTAGTTTTGTTCCAGCAAACTCCGACTCTAAACCTACAAAGGACACCGGCACGCGAAAAGCGGGTGGACCCAGCTCCAGCTCTTCTTCCAGAAAATCCAGACCGAGTAGCGGAGGAGGAGAAGGTTCTAATCCAGTTCCGTTAAGCGGAGAAGGAAGCGGATCTTCTTCCGGCGGTGGATCTTCCAATCCAGGTGGCGGCTCAGGAGGTGGGAAACCATCCGGCGGAGAATCAGAGGACCTGGAAAACGATTAGTATGAAACGATTTCTTCTCCTATCCGCGATTCTTTGTTTCATACTAGCATCGGATGGGAGAAGATTGGATGCAGAACCCGCTGGAAACACTTACCGAGGGACCATCACTCTACAAGAACCTAGAGCGCTGGATCTAAAAGAATCCTTAACGGATTCTTCTCCCAATTATCCGGAAACGATCAAACTATATTACCAAGGTTTAAAGGAAAACTACGTAGTATTCTACGATTGGAACGGACATACTTTATATTATAAATATAGAGATAATAAATTCGATAAAAGATTAAGAAAATATGTTTCTAGGCTGGCGTCCGGCGCACCTTACGAGGTCACAGGAGAATACCAAGGAGTATTCGTATTCGAGAACAAAACCATCCGAAGATTCAAAAAAAAAGGAGAAGATACGCTCGCAGATAGAAAGGAAAAACAATCCATCCCTGTATTCCAGCTACTCAAATACAAAGAATTGATCTTAGAGGAAATCATCTTTTGATCCGATATCTCTTCTTCTTTCGAATTCTTCCGTTCTTCCTTCTCCTCGTCAGCTTATCTGTAGATCCAGTTCCTTTAGATCCTGACCAAAAAGTATACCAACCGGGAGAAACATTCGTCGAAGATTTTATCAAAATCGATTTCCCGGAAAAAGCTCTCGTCCGCACCGACTCCAGAAAACGTTGGAGAGCGGTTCCGCTCAAAGACAGACCCTGGCTTGCCATCTGGCGAAAACTGGACCGAGTCGGAGAAGAAACCCTCGGAACCAAGGTATTGGAAGCGGTGTTTCCGGAGACTACACCCGAAAAATTCAGTATCTACAGGACGGAGATCCTACGTTGGTCCAAAGAGGACAATTCGGGAGGAAACCCACTCCAGCTCTATTTCTTTCTGCTCCGAAAAGAAGACAAGGCCTACACATTCTACATCGCATTTTACAAAGAACGCCATGACCTGAAAGAATGGTTTTCAAATCCAAACCGTTACTTGAACCCACAGTAAAATCGACTTGCTAGGAGGCGTGGTCCTCAAAAAATGGAGCCTCCGGGCCTATAGCTCAGTTGGTTAGAGCAGCAGACTCATAATCTGCGGGTCGAAGGTTCAAGTCCTTCTGGGCCCAAAGTTTTCCTCTCATTCGTTCATACTGCAGATTCAAAATCTCCGGGTTGCAGGTTCAAGTCCTTCTGGGCCCAAGAAATAATTCCCTACAATCAAAATTAAGTTCCAGAAGGACTTGAAGCTTTCGAGCGAAAGCGTTTATAGCGACCCATAGGGAGCGTAAATAAACGCGTGCCGAGTCCATGGATGGATGAAGGAGCGAGAAAGACGCCGTGGAGCCAAGTCGAGCAGGATGCGAGACTGCCTAACGGCAAGTCCTTCTGGGCCCAAAGTTTTCTTCTCATTCGTTCATACAGCAGATTCAAAATCTGCGGGTTGCAGGTGCAAGTCCTCTTCCTTATACTGCAGTAGATCCTACCCTCCTACCCCATGATCCAAATTGGTTCTCAAAAACCAATCCACCCCAAAATATAAAAAGATACTTCCCGAATAATATAGGAGAAAGAAGACCCATTTCCATCTGGAGCCGTAACCTAAACCGAAGTAGATGAACAAAAACTCATTCAAAACAAGACATAAACTCTATAATGCGACAGAATAAGGTAAAGAAATCTTAATATTATGTCTTTTGCATTAGTTTTTCCTAAAACTCAAGCTCTTAGAAACCAGTCTAAATTTTTCGGTTTTGCTTGCTCTCTTAATTGGGATAACGTAAATTGTGTCATAATCTTGAAATTCGTCAAAACTTTGACACAGTTTACGTTAGGAGAAATTCGGGATGATTCAGACGGTTGAAAAAATTTTTAGAGAATACTTTCCCATCCCGGAAGAAAGAAAGAAAACCATTCTTCTTGTGGAGGATGAGGCAATCATTGCTCTCTCCGAAACTCAAAGATTAAAAAAGAATGGGTTCAGAGTTATCTCCGCTTCCTCGGCAGAAGAAGCAGTTCAAATAGCGACTAACGATTATACCATCGACTTAGTTCTTATGGACATAGATCTAGGAAGAGAAGAAGACGGAACCGACGCCGCTGTCCGCATCCTGAAAACAAGGGACATCCCTATCGTATTTCTATCCAGTCATACAGAACCCGAGATCGTTGAAAAAACTGAAAAGATCACTTCTTACGGTTACGTTGTTAAAAATTCCGGAGAAACTGTTCTAATCGCATCCATCAAGATGGCGTTCAAATTGTATGAGTCCCATCTTCGATTAAAAAGAAGTGAAGAATCCTTAAAAGAAAACCAAGAACTTCTAAAGGCAACTTTAAGATCCATAGGAGACGGAGTTATTTCCGCGGACGAGTTAGGCAATATTACGGATATGAACTACGTTGCGGAGACCCTAACCGGTTGGACTAGATCGGAAGCGATCGGAGAGCCTATCGAAAGAGTTTTTAAAATTGTTAACGCAAAAACCAAAAGAAGAATGAGAAACTCTGTGGATCCATTGGTGCCCAAGGAAAAAAACATGGGCCTGGACAACCAAGCATTACTCATTTCTAAAACAGGTTCGGAACATAGGATTGCTGAAAGTTCTGCGCCTATCCTCTCTGAAAAAGGATATACAATAGGTTCCGTTTTGGTCTTCCGGGATATTTCCAAAGAATACTCACTATTGGAGAATATTAAAGAAAGTGAATCTAGATTTAAGATCGTAGCGAATGCAGCTCCAGTTATGATCTGGGTTTCCGGCTTGGATAAAAAATGCAATTGGTTCAACCAAACCTGGTTAGACTTTACCGGAAGAAGTATGGAGCAAGAACTTGGGGATGGCTGGGCAGAAGGCGTTCATCCAAACGACTTAGAAGAATGTTTTCAGATTTATTCCAGTCATTTCGACGAAAGACAACCTTTCAGTATGACCTATCGTTTGAAAAATCATAACGGGGACTGGAGATGGATCCAAGACAATGGACTCCCTATTACTAATGAATCAGGCATTTTTACCGGTTTTATCGGATCCTGCGTAGATATCACCGAAGCAAAAGCGGCCTTGGAAACCTTAGCAAAGGACCTTCACGAAAGAGATTATCTTTATAAAGAACTCCAACATCGGGTCAAAAATAGCATGAGTATGATCAGTTCTATAGTGGAGATAGAAGCATCCAGATCATCTGATGCTAAGCTGGAAAATACTTTAGAGAACCTAGTAAATCGTATCCATTCCGTTGGAAATTTGTATGAGATGTTATATACTTCTGACAATTCTCATTCTGTTCGTCTGGATCGTTATATCCAAAAGATCACCGAAAACCTATTGAATGCTTTCCAAGAAAAAACGAACGGGATCTCTCTACAACTCGATCTAAAAGATCTAGAAATAGATGTGAAAAGTGCAATTCCTCTCGGACTTATCTTAAATGAGCTAGTCACTAATATTTTCAAATATGCATTCCCCAAAAAGCAGGAAGGAAAAATTTCCATCCGACTTTTTAAAGAAGATTCTTGGGTAAACTTAGTCGTATCAGACAATGGAGTTCCTTTTCCAAAAGGATTCCGCACGGATTATTCTCCGGGCCTGGGTCTCCAACTTGTAAATATGTTAGTCGATCAGTTAAAGGGAAGCATTCAATGGAAATTAAATGGAGAGAAGGAAGTTTCGATCCGATTCTGTAACAAAGAAGAACATTCGGATGAATTTTCAGTCGTAAAATCTTAAAAATTTCTCCCTAATTTTTCCGAATTTCCTGCCAAAATTAGCCAGAATTCCAGATTGCCAACCTGTAGGGCGAAATGGAAACTTAATCTATGGACCAGACCCTAGCCCGAAAGGTCAACCCCAAGCCCCGCAGGAAAGGGAGCGCTTATGCGGTAGGAGCGGAAGATATCTATATCTTTCCACTTTCCGAAAGTACGAACTTATTTCTCCAAAAAGTTTGGACTGCATTCGTAAACAAGATGGTCTCCATGACCCTTCCGAATGGAAAACCAATATTCCAATATTCAATTTTCGAATCGATCCAAGATAAAAACCTAAAGATAGTAGCATCTGCCACTCATTTTAGAATGAAACAGGTGACCGATAGGATCGGTCTCCAAAGTATAGATGACTTTATCCGAACTACAATTCCGATCTCTATCCAAGATCCCGGAAATCTCTCTGCCAAATATTTGAGAGAAGCAATCCTCTCTGTGGAAAAAAAGGCAAGGCCGGAAGTTTATTTCCATAGTTTGGATGATGATAGGGTCCATCCCAACTTAAAGCAGCTTCTTACCAAAACAATGAACTATGCCGCGGGCATTCCATTGTTTGTGAAAGGTTTTCCGATCGGTATGTTATGGGGGATCCGCAGGGATAATATGAGTCCCGAACAGGAAGAAGAAGTCAGACAACAATTGTACAGTCTTTACGACGTAGTCGACTTTGTGATCTCCAAAGAGATGGGTGTAAAAGGAGATCCTTATTATGCGCGTAAGAATATTGAAAAGTCGGATCTCCATTCCAGAGCAAAACATCTATTCTATACCAGAGGTTTCGGCCAAGACGAACCTGTTACTACCATTGTTTTCGATTCTCATACCTACCAAAGATCTTATAGACTGGATGCGAGTTTTCTCATTCCTTCCGGAGACGGGTACTCTGTTAGTTTAAAACGTTTCGAACCAAAGGATAAGAACGATACAGGTAAGAACCTTCTTCTTATTCCGGGTTTCTTTTGCAGAAGGTCCGTAATGGACAAGGTGGCCAGAGAGTTATCACTCCGCCATGGGTATAGAGTTTTCTCCATGGATATGAGGGGAAGATCCAGAAGGACCCTGCCTCTTTTTGGGATCAGAGAAGGCTGGACAGTGGATGATTTCATCCAAGAGGACTTTCCTGCTGTTCTGCACTGGATCAAAGAGAATTTTCCGAACGAACAATTGGTAGTGGTCGGTCATAGTATGGGGGGAATGATCCCTCGTTTCTACTGTTCCGCATACGAAGAGATCGTAAAACGAAAACCAAACTCCCCTGTTCCGCTTACTCGTCCTGATGAATTGATCTCCGGAATTGTTTCCATCACCTCTCCGAATTTCGTGAGACTTCAGGCTCAAATTCCGGGTCTGGACATTCTAAAAATGGGACTAAAACTGGTTCCTTCTAAAACGATCTCAGATTTTCTTTTCGATCTGACTTCTTTTTCCCTACAAACAACTCTCCCCACGGTGGATCTGAATAAGTTTTTTAAATTTCTTCTTGGACTACATTCCTCTTTGAGAGCAGTCTCTTTCGATCTGCATGCAAAAGTTGTAAACCTAAGAGACTTCGTGGGTTATAAACAGATTTCTCCTCCCGAATGGTATTTTCTGATCGAAGATATTTTTTGCGAAGAATCCACAAAAGTAGTTCTCCAGTTCCTAAGATCTCAATTGAGTCAGGACAGATCCTTTCTTTCCTACGACGGAACTTTGGATTATACCGCGCTCCAAAAAAATCTGCAGATCCCACTTTTTTCCGTTCTGGGTTCCGTGGACAAAGTAGTTCCGAGCGAGACAATCGAGAACGATCTTGCTGCACTTCCTCACAAAAAAAATAAGATTCTTTCGTACGAACAGGGTCACTTAGGTATCGTTTTCCACATGCCGGTTGTTAAAGAAATGTGTTCCGAAATTGACTCCTGGATAAAAGGATTGGACTCGACTTGATCCCCAGGTTTAGAACGCTTGACATTTCGGGAAACGAAAGATAGGTTCAAATACTAGGAAATGGATCTTTTGGAAGCGACCATATATAATATCTCTCTCACGAACGTGGGCTTTGCCGTATTTTTAAAGGCAAAGGACGATTCGGATCAGAGGGTTGTTCCGATTTTTATCGGCCCTTTAGAAACACATTCCATTACTTCGGTTTTAGAAGGTACAAAACCTCCAAGACCGATGACCCATGATCTGATGACAATTTTACTCACTACTCTGGGAGTGCAGATCGTGAAGATCGCAATCGAAGAGATCATAGACAATACTTTTTATGCAAAGATCACTCTACGTAAAGACGAGGAATTGATTGTGCTCGACGCTAGGCCGAGTGATTCGATCGCACTCGCTCTTCGCGCTAATGCTCCGATTTATCTGGCAAAAAAAGTCATCGAAGAAGCAGGGATCGTGATGAAGGACGACGAGATCCCTGGAGAGACCATCGGAAAAGAAAAAATTTCCCAATTGCCTAAGTCCCAGTTGGAGATCCTACAGGACTCTCTGGACAATGCCCTAAAAGCGGAAGATTACGAGACTGCCGCTAAGATCAGGGATCAGATCCGTAAACTTCTGGAAAATCCCTCCTAATTTCTTTTCAAATCCGTAAAAAATCGGATTTTTCTTCCGAACATACTGGACCTAAGTCCTTTCCTTCTGTATCCTTGGTTCCCTTGGAGCAACAATCATGGAAAAATCTTTAATGGACATCCTAAACGCCGGAATCGCTTTATTTCAATCCGGAGAAGATAAACTAAAACAGAGCCTTTCTGATCTCGACCATGCCTACCAGGATCTCAAGAGCAAGGGAGCTCAGAACCAATCGGAACAAGCAAACAGGCTCAGGGACCTGATCCAGAAAACTGTGGGCGACGCTCAGGATAAGTTACTGAATGCAAACGAAAGTTCTAAAGCTGTGATCAGTCAGCTCAAAGAGAATTTCGAAAAAATTTCGACACAAATTGACGAGGCTCTCCCGGAAGAATTTAAAGCTAAGGCTAAGTCTGCATTAGAAGAGCTAAAAAAACTCACTAAAAAGTAAAATTCGGAAAACTTGATAAAAGCTGTGGCTTAGAAAAATTCGGGACAAAGAAAGCGGGTCCCGGATACTAGGCCTGATCTTATTCAGGCCACTCGTAATGAGGAAACAATCCTTCATATTAATACTTACAGTCTTCATTGACATGATGGGATTTTCCCTCATCTTCCCTATCTTTCCGGAAACATTAAATCATTTCTTGGCCCAGGCAGGAGATCCTGTCTTAGATCTTTTGGCAGGTTGGACTTCCCGCATTTTGGACGGAAGGACAAGCGACTGGAAACTTTTTGTGGCTCTCTTTGGTGGGATCGTAGCAAGTTTATATTCTATCCTTCAATTTTTGTTCTCACCTATTTGGGGAAAACTTTCAGATAGTACCGGGAGACGACCGGTTCTAGTTTTTACCTGCACAGGAAGTTTTCTAGGATACCTTGTTTGGCTTTTCTCCGGAAGTTTTTCCTTATTCGTTCTTTCTAGAATAGTCACTGGTCTTATGGGTGGGAATGTTTCTGTGGCAACTGCTGCGATGGCGGACTCCACTTCAGAACAGGACAGAACAAAAGGAATGGGAATGATAGGCGCCGGGATCGGTCTTGGATTTATCGCCGGTCCTTCCATCGGTGGGATTTTAGCTCATACTGATCCTTCTTATCTTCTTCCTTTTCTACCATTGGAGAAGATGACAATCTTCCCTTCCGTCGCCTTGATGGCAACCGCTGCATCTTTTGTAAATTTACTCTTAATACTTTTCAGATTCAGAGAAACTCTTCCTCATAATTTACGTAAAAAATCGGAAGGCAGAATTCACCCTGCATTGGGAGTTTTTGATCTTGGTTCCAGAGAGATCATGTATTTGGGATTCCTAAATTTATATTTTCTTCTCTTCTTCTCCGGATTCGAATTCTCTCTGAATTTTTATTTGGATCAATTCTTAGGATATAAACCGGTAAGTATAGGTTACACTTTCGTATATATAGGACTGATCATAGTTTTTGTACAAGGTGGAATTATCCGCAGGATCAGCGGAAAAGTCGCGGAAAAAAAAGTAGGACTTCTCGCCGCTGTATTCTTGATATTAGGATTTTCTTTCTTATATTTTTCAAGCACGTCTGTAATAGCTTCCGAACAATCCACATTCTTACTTTTCGTGGCATTGACCTTCTTGGCTATGGGCAGCGCATTCTTAAATCCAACTGTCTCTTCTATCGTTTCCTTATTCTCTTCTCCAAGTGAACAGGGAAAAAATTTGGGGATCTTAAGAAGTTTAGGATCTTTCGGAAGAGGGATCTCGCCTATCTTATTCAGCGTAGTGTATTCCCAAAAAGGACCTCAGATTTCTTTCTTGGTATCTGGGATCTTAAGTTTTATTTTCTTAGGCCTGTTCATGTTTGTAAAACAGCCGCCTTCTAAGAATTAAAGAACTGCGTTTAAAGCTTCTTTCAATCTATTGAAGTGTAAATTTTCGTCCAGCTTGGATCCATTCTCCAATCTAAGTAAGAATGTGTCCCGCACCTGGCCTGAATCCGTTACCGCTTTAAAGGAAAGAATATCTACTCCGAATAAGAATAAGATCTGAGAGATTTCGAATAAGATCCCTGGTCTATCTTCCATTCTAAGATCCATTACTGTAGAATCGCTGATCTCGGAGTTGAATAGGAAAATTTCCGGTGCATTCTCCACCTTGGCTCTTAAACTTTCCATCTTTTCAGGATGATTTGACAGATAGTTCATTACGGACATTCCACCATAAAACAACTCGTGAAGATCCGCATGAATCGCATTCAGATGTTCGTCCGTCATAGGAGAACCATCTATACGTTTCACTATGAAGATGTCCTGGATATAACCATCCGTAGATGTTTCGGCGATCGCTTCTTCTATATTCCAACCATGAACATAGAGAACTGCGGTAACCCTATAAATGATCCCTATCTCATTTTTGGAAATATTGACCTTTAGGGCATAGGCCTCGCCCCTAGGAATGCAAGAGAGGTGCAGAGGTTTTCCTGGAGTAGTGATCATCGGATACCTTTGATGCTAAATGCTGAATTCCTGAACATTCTATCCATTGGAACCCAGACTTTTGCATTCTACTAACAATACTGCAAAAGGCGTGCCTTTTTTATAATTACTTAAAATAAAATAAGGGAAATTGAAAGCCCGGTCGGTTCCCGGGCCTCACTTTTAGGGTAAGCTATTTTATAAAGCGAACTTGATACCAAGGTTCGCTGAATAGATCTTATCGTCGGTAGCCATTGCCTCTGCCAAAACCTTGAACATCAATATGTTCAATTCAAAACCACCTACGAAATAGTTCATCTGGGTTCTAACGTCGGCAGAGCCGCTAGTCCTTAAGGATAGTGTACCGCTTGCATTACCGTTCATCTGTTGGATGATCTCAGGAGGAAGACCGGAAGCGTTAGGATCTAAAGCCAAATATAGAGGGCCGCTTACTCCTAAATTCAATTTGGTATATCCAGTATTATTCGAAATACCAGCTCCCGCAAACAAGGTTAAGATATAGAAGAGTCGAACCCCCGTTCTAATATCTACAGGAACGGATTGCACCTTCGATTGATAAGCGAAGTTAACATCCGCATCCCATCTACCTGTTGCAGGACCGAACTCTACTTTGACAGCATCTGTTCCACTTGGATGATAATTCATATTGATCTCTTCCCATTTTCTATGGAAACCGATCCCCAAACTAATACCTGTAAATCCGAAGAAGTCCAGTTTAGTATACCTTTCTCTTGCGATCTGGAATCGGACAGTCATTCCGAAACTGTTTACATTCCCTGACATGGACAGATCCTTGGAAGTGGAATCACTCAAAGATTTTATATCACCGTTAGCGATATTACCTTGGAAACCATGGGCATAAATATTGATCCTATGTAGAAAGGATCTACCGGAGTTTTTATTCTTTTCGTCCGGATCCGCTTGATCCGCAGGTCCCTGTCCGAGTAACCATCCTAGGTTTACACCCGCCATTACCGCTGGGTTGATCGAAGCTCCTACATTCGGGAACTTAGGAATAGAAATATCGCTGTATTGGATATTGATATCGTCCTTTTGGACTCCGGCAACTCCAAGGCCCGCTCCCACTTGGAAACGGTTGATGGTCCCTGGTCCCATCATAGAAGCATTGATATTGGCGAGAACGGATGCGTCCGCCATGGACTTGGTCAGTTCGTTTAGATATTCTTTACGAATGGTTTCTTCCAAACCATTGAACTGAGCCGCTGTCGAGGCTGGGATTAGACTACAAACATTGTTTCCGGAAGCAGGAGGAATACAGGAAACCTGTGCTTCTGCGGAGGAAACCGGGATGAAATATAAGGAAGAAGCTAAGATAAGGAAGGCGGCATATCGAATATACCGCCCAATTCTACTCTCTAAAGGAGCCATTCGATCCATTTTACCCTTGGACGATGACTATTTCGAGATTATTTCAGAGTCCTAAACTTCCACCAATAATTTCTTTCATGATTTCGGTGGTTCCCGCATAAATCGTCTGGATCCTTGCATCCAAATACGCTCTTGCGATCGGGTATTCCATCATATAGCCGTATCCTCCGAAAAACTGGAGGCAGAGGTCAGTATGACGTTTTTGCATCTCTGTGGAATAATACTTAGCCATAGAAGCCTCTACGGTTAATTTTTTTCCTGCGATATGCTCCGAAACCACTTTGTCGACGAAGGTACGGCACATTTCCAGTTCCGTAGCCATCTCCGCCATTTGAAATTTGATGTGTTGAAAACTTCCGATCTTTTTCCCGAAAGCCATCCTCTCTTTAATATATTTTAGAGTCATTCTTTGCACTAGTGCAGTGGCTTCTACCGCTGCGATCGCTAGTACGAGACGCTCTTGAGCGAGTTTCATCATCAAATAACGGAAACCTTGTCCGTCTTTTCCGATTACGTTCTCTTTGGGAACTACTACGTCGTTGAAGTATAATTCCGAGGTATCCTGGGCTTTTAGTCCGATCTTCTCGAGATTACGGCCTCTTTCGAAACCTTTCATCCCCTCTTCTATCATAACAAGCGAAATCGTGCCGTTTTCATGTTTCACGGCGGTAATTACTAAATTTGCAAGCTGTCCGTTGGAAATAAATGTTTTTTGACCGTTGACCACATAATGGTCTCCTTTATCCACGGCAGAAGTCCTGAGACTTTTTAGATCAGAACCTGCTCCAGGCTCTGTCATAGCGACTGCTAAAATGCTGTCCCCGCTGCAACAACCAGGCAACCATCTCTTCTTTTGTTCTTCGTTCCCGTAAGCGCTGATATAAGGTGCGATTACATCGTTATGAAGGGATACGAAAAACCCGCTGTTTCCGGATCTGGAAGATTCCTCTATTACAACAACGTTATATAGAAAGTCCGCACCCGATCCACCGTATTCTTCCGGAACGTCCGGGCAAAGCAGTCCACTTGCTCCCGCTTTTTTCCAAAGTTCTTTCGGAACCATTCCGACTTTTTCCCATTCATGATGATGAGGAGCTACTTCAGTTTCGAAAAACTTGCGTGCCATATCGCGAAAAGCTTCATGCTCTTCGGTAAATTGTAGGACTCTTTCCATATATATCCCCCGTGTCAGTAGACGGTATTCATTCTCATGTAAACGCCGGGGTTCCGTTTAATGTACTGGATGAGTTCGTTCTGAGAAATAGAGAACAATTCCGTTTCTGATTCTGCTTGGAACGTGTAATTGGACACCAGTTTTTTAGACATCGCGTAGATCTCTCCCACGAAATCCCCGTCGGTCAACTCGGCTAATTTTTTGCCGTGTTGATATACGCTTACTTTTCCATGACGAATGATATATGCCTCGTGGTAAAACGCTTTTTCCGCGATAAGCACTGAACCTTTGTTCACCTTGGAAAGTCTCATGATCATCTCTAATTGAGTGACTTGATGGCTTGTAAGTCCTTTAAAATGGCGCGAATCTAACAGCGTTTTCCATGAGTTACTATCACGAATGCTGTTCAGTCGTATTAAGTTTTGTCTTAGGTCTGTATTTCTAATAAACTGTAAGAATTTATTCTTCTCTATTGTAAGAGCTACTACATCTGTTTCCGCAAAAACGTCCGCGGCTCTAGGAAGATCCAAAACTAGAGAAGCTTCTCCGAAATATTCGTACTGACCGTATCGTTTAATGGGTGCTATATCGGAATCCCCGAGGAGTCCTTCGAATTTTACGTTCCCGGAAGCGATGATATAGAATTTATCACCTGGAGTTCCCTTCTTGATAATCTGGTCTCCACGTTTGTATTTTTCATCGCGGACGATCAGTAGGAATTCCTTCGCTTTTTCGATCGGGAATCCGCTAAATATATCTATTTGGCTTAGGATATCGAGAAGGTTATAAGCCTCCATATGTTTTGGAGGAGTGATCTCAGGATAAACAGTGTTCTCTATTCCGAAACGGGCCAATTTCAATTTGGTCCCAGGAGGCATATCCGTTCTTGCGATATGATATACGGTGATCTTTTCCTGGATCTCAGGAGGAAGACTTGCTAGATAACTTACTCTTGTGTGAAGAGGAGGAATACCCGCCTCATGATAGATGATCCTTCTGTCCCAAGGAAATTCTTTTAAAAATTTCCAACGAGATTCAGGAAGAACTCCCTTCTCGTACATCTTATCGTGTACATCAGGTTCATTCAAATGATCAGATGTATACACAAAGGATTGGTCTTGGAAGAAGAACTCAAATCCTACAGAAGGGATCGAATGTAATGCATAATGAAAATTGAATTCTCCCCCATTGATCATCAAAGGTCTTCCGATGATGATTGGTTGGAAATGAAAAAGTTCCAGCAATTCCCTGCGTGGGATCTTAGTGAGAGCAGAATATTTTCGGATAAAACTTTCCATTACTGTTGCGGTGGCATGAATAGTGATCTTGGTCTCTTCCATAATTTTTTGGAAGGTTCCTGCGTCATGATCCGCATGGCAATGAGTGAGAATAACGTGGTTAATTAGTTTCGGATTCACATTGGACATGCGAAGCCACTCTGTCGAATTCACAGGCGGATCCACCATGATACCTTGGTGGTTTAACCAGATGATAAAGCCGGAAGTATTATCCTCAGGATCGAATCCGTGAGAAGGTCCAAGACAAGTGATCCCGAGTAAAGGAGCTTGGAAAGGTTCCTTTAGTCTATGACCGATCTCGTATTTTATATTAAATCCAACTTCTCCAGGGATCTCGGTCTCTTTCGTTCCATCAGTAATTCTAAAATCACCGGACGGAAGTTTACGTACCAAAACTTTTCCCAGGTTGACCATATTATCTCTATCGAATACTTGGAATTCGACTACATCGTCTAGTCCTTTGTATCCTCTGAAATAAGCCATCTCCGCTTTCATATCGGGAAAGCCGAAAGATTCCGCACCGTCTAAGTATTCAGATTCCAAATTGATCTCTTCCGGACCCATTAAGGATTCTTTAAGCACGGTGATAAGCTGATCTTTTTGTTCAGCGGTACAGATGATAGTGGTCTTTTTTTGTCTTAAGAAGAAGTTAAAGTAAATGGGGAATTCAAGCTCTGCCGTGCTGATCCCCTTTTCTACGTGGAAAAATTTATTAGGAAGTATAAATACCAGGGGAGTCTTTTTTTCGGCCATCGTGTCTTTGATGGTTTCGGGAGGAGAGCCGATCTGAAAGAAGCCCTCGCTTGTTTCAACTAGATACCCCCCTCTAGGAAGTTCTATATATCCCCTGGTTTGTTCTTTTAGCATGGAAAATTCCGCCGCAGTCGAGATCGAATTTTTATTTATGTCTTTCGATGAAACTTTTGATTTGCGCCTTAGGAAGAGCTCCTATGATCTTATCCACCAATTGTCCGTCTTTGAAAAGTAGAAGGGTCGGCAAAGATTGGATATTTAATTTTTGTGCCGTGTCCTGGTTGTCGTCTACGTTTAATTTTTTAATTTTTAGAATATCGTTCATCTCTGACGAAAGCTCTTCCAGAACCGGGGAGACCATTCTGCAGGGACCGCACCATTCGGCCCAGCAATCCACTAGAACCATGCCCCCGTTAATCTCCGAGCTGAAAGTTGAATCGTTTATTTCGGTCAATGCCATGAGTTAGATTTTCTCCTGTTTTTTTCCCACTCTTTATAACAAATTGGACGGGTCTATTTCTTCTTTTTCTTCTTTTCCTTCTCAGCTTCTATCGCTTCTACCTTCTCTTTTAGGGATTCTATCAGGGTTTTTGTCTTCCCCAGATCTTCCGTTTCGCCTGTGGTTTGCAGGATTTTACGGTTTACCTCCAAAAGGGATATGGATTTTTTCAGATCCCCGGCGTCCTGAGTGGACAAATCGAATTTGGCGCGATATTCCTGAGCGGCAAAGTTACAAAGTTCCAGGATTAAATTATAGTGTTCCTGTCTGGGATAATAAAACGGATTTTCTAAGTCTCTTTCCTTCTCGAAAGCCCTAAAGTCAAAAAGATTCTTACTGAGTATGGCGATTTTGAAATGGATCTCCGGAAAACTCCATTTCCATTTGGAGTTGGAGCCGAACGCCTCGATCGTGTTCGTGGTGCAGGTCCTGAGCCCCTTTACGTAATTCAGTCTTTGGAGGGGATTAAATTCTATGATTTTAGCAAGAAGGTCCTTATTTTCCCCTAAACCGGACTCGAAGTCGGTTCCGACTACTTTCTCCATAAAGGAGATCGCGCTATAAATTTCTTTCCTCCCTTGGTTGAGGTAGGTATCCGATTTCAGATCCAGAATAGCGACAGAGATCTCATTGATCAGAAGACAGGTATTTATGTTTTTGATAGAATTTAAGGAAAGAGCCACATTGAAGTAAGGTTCCATTTTAGGATCTTTTCTGGATTGGGCTTTGAGAAGATTTCCTTCCTTCTTCAAATCCTCCAAAAATGCCCGAAAATCCGCCAGTTTTTCCTGGAATTCCTGCTTCTGTTCCTTAGTAAGAGCCATTAATTACACCTGCACATTTATCAAACTTCCGACAGAAAGGGCGTACATATAATCGGAATTGGGAGTATTCTCCGCTTTTTTCCGATCTTCTTCTTGTTCTTCCGCTCCGCCAGGTTCTCGAACTGGAAGAGGAACGGAGATGGAATCTAAGGGATTGGATTCTATTCTCATAAACTCGTCCGTTTTTGCCGTTCTATCTGAACCGAAGTCCCAATAGAATTATCGGCTTGTTCCTACTAACTATTTGACATATATTACAGAGGCAAAATCCTAACTAAGGAGATAGTATATGTACGCACCACTCGCATTTTTAAATTTAGGCCCTTGGGAAATCTTTTTCATACTAGGTTTAGCTCTCCTACTTTTCGGGGGCAAGCGACTTCCCTCTTTAGCAAAGGATTTAGGGGACGGAATCCGCCAATTTCGCAAATCTCTTTCCGGAGATTCCGAATCTGAATCTGCTAAAATCCAGGAACCTGAAACGAAACCGACGGCTCCAAGTTCTTCCCCTAAAAAATCCAAAAAATCCGCTTAATAATGAAAGGGGCCTTGGGGCCCTTTTATAACCGAGAAGGAATTCCAACCTTTCGATATGCCTTCTAAAAAAAAGCGCCTTTCAACTAGCGAAATGAAGTCACCTTCCATCTCTGCCTCAGAGGAAAGTCTTCCTCATGACAGAGAAAAGTTTATGACCCTGGGTGAACATTTAGAGGAATTACGTTCCGTTCTAATACGTTCCATTCTGGTATTTACAGTTTTCTTCGTAGTAGCTTTGTATTTCGGAGAAGAGCTCCATAAGATAGTCATTAAACCGTACAAGAACATTTTGGGAGAATCCGCGACATTCTACCAAATCAAACTCATGGCTCCTTTCATGGTTTATCTACGAACAGGATTTATGGTTTCTATCTTGATCACCTTTCCTTTCGCGTTAGCTTTTTTATGGGGATTTGTTTCTCCCGCATTGGAACCAAGAGCAGCAAGACTCGGAAAAGCACTAATCGCATTCTCCACCGTTCTATTTTGGCTGGGAGTTTGGTTATGCTGGGCCCAAGCATTTGAAAGTTTTTTAAAGATATTCTTAGTCACTGTTAGGCCTCTGGATATAGAAACCAAACTCCCTATAGACGAATACTATGACGTATTCTTCAATATGCATCTGATCTTCGGATTGTCTTTCCAACTTCCGGTGATCATGGTATTACTCGCTGCAGTCGGAATATTAAAACTTTCTTTTTTACTCAAACATTGGAGAGAAGCATTCATAGGGATCGCATTTGCGGCAGCGGTATTATCCCCCGGACCTGACGTGATCTCTATGTTGATGTTATTCGTTCCATTGTTGGTCTTGTTCGCAATCTCTTTGGTATTGATCGCAATCATAGAGAGGAAATGAATTGTTTCCGAATATCCAGTCCAAGCAGAAATTAGCATTCGCTTCTTTTACCGCTTCTTTCGTATTATTTTTATCTTATCTACTTTTGGATGATTTTCTTTTTGGAGAGGAGATCAGAAAAGAATTAAGAGCATTCGTTTGGATCCGCTTAAGTGTCGGACTTCTCTTTTCCGTTGCACTTGGAATACTCACCTACTATCTTTTAAACTTAAGTTTTAAATCCCTTAAATCCATTTCCCAACTTTTACAGAACTGGACTCAGGATGTGTATGAGGATTCGGGAGAAATAGAAAGAGAAGACGAACTAGGAGAACTTGCTAGACATTTCAGGATCGCTCTCTATCAGAAAAAGACCAAAGAAGAATCGGTTTCCCAAGAATCTTTAAACAAGAAAGAAAGAGAACTCTCCGACCAGATCCAGAAATTTTTTCATAAGATCAGACTTCATAAGATCAAAAACCTGGACATCACCGTTTTCCCTCGGTCTTCCGATAGTGGAGATGCGGATTATGCAAATATCATCCCGACTGCAGACGGTTGTTTCGGAGTGCTTGCGGGATTTCCAAACCATGGAGCGATTGAATCTTCTCTCAAGGTACGGATAGAAGGGATGATCTCCCTTGCTCAGGAAACTACGGGCCTAAGGGGAGAAGATCTACTCTATAAAATGGATCGTGCACTCAGATCCACACCTATCTCCTATCTAAGCCTTACACTTTTTTATTTAGAAACCAGAAATGGAGAAGCTGGTATCTTACAGTTCCAAAAACTTCCTGCACTTATTCATAAAAGTGGTAAAACGACTGCATTACCGATCTCTAAACAAGTATTCTTTGATTTCAGAAGTACTACAAGGGATGTTAAAAAGATCCAAGTCAGGCCGGGAGAATATTTGGTATTCCTAAGTGATAGACTGACTGAACTTACTAGTTCCGCCGGTGTAGCTCCACTTCTCATCCAGCTCCAAAACTGGAGTTCAGGGAGAGAATATAAAAACTCCAGAGAACTCACCTTGGATTTTGGAAGATTTCTAGAAATGGAATCCGGCAAAAAGGGACTCTCCAAAGCTGCGATCCTGACAGTTGGTAGAGTCAGGGATTAATATCACTGATAGACCGCGGGATAGTATAATTTTTTCTGAATAGAAGAAAAAAGAAAAACAGTTCTTCTTGCAGTCTGTCTAATTCTCTGGAAAATCAGTTCGGAAAATTCTCCGAATTCGGTTTTCGAATTTCTTCCTTCCACTTGAAATTCATCCAATATTAAATCCAAAACGAGGAACAAAATGATCCAAGCAAAAGGTTATGCTGCCGCTATTGCAAAGGCTCCCTTAGCACCTTTTCAATTCGATAGAAGAGATGCCAAAGACGAAGACGTAGTCATCGATATTCATTACTGCGGTATCTGTCATTCGGACATACACCAAGCAAGAGACGAATGGGGAGGATCTATCTTCCCTATGGTTCCCGGACATGAGATCACAGGTGTAGTATCAAAAGTAGGACCCAAGGTTACAAAGTTTAAAGTAGGAGATAAGGTAGGAGTCGGATGTTTTGTGGACTCTTGCAGAGAATGTGAACATTGCAAAGCAGGTTTGGAACAATTCTGCGAAACCGGAATGAGCGCCACCTACAATGGAAGAGAACAAGATAGAAAGACCCCTACTTATGGAGGATATTCCAATAAGATCGTAGTGGATCAGAATTATGTTTTAAGAATTCCTGATAATCTGCCATTGGATGCCGCAGCTCCTCTACTTTGTGCAGGGATCACTCTGTATTCTCCGCTTGCTCATTGGAAAGCAGGTCCAGGTAAAAAAGTAGCGATCATTGGACTTGGAGGACTTGGTCATATGGGTGTGAAGATCGCTCACGCACTCGGAGCAGAAGTTACAGTACTCAGCCAATCCAACAAAAAAGAAGCGGATGCAAAACGTTTAGGCGCGGATCATTTCTACGCAACTTCTGAGAAGAGTACATTCACTAAATTAAGAGGAAGTTTTGATCTGATCATCAATACTGTTTCTATGCCCCTAGACTGGAATGCTTATCTCAGCCTATTGAGGGTAGACGGTTCCATGGTAGTGGTCGGTGTTCCGGAAGAGCAGGTACCGATCGGAGCATTTTCCTTGATCGGTGGTCGTAAGAGTCTTGCCGGTTCTTTGATTGGAGGTATCGCGGAAACCCAAGAGATGTTGGACTTCTGCGGGAAACACAATATCACCAGTGACATTGAATTGATCCCTATCCAAAAAGTGAACGACGCTTATGAAAGAGTAGTCAAAAGCGACGTACGTTACAGATTTGTGATAGATATCGCCAGTCTGAATTAAAACTAAGTTTCGAACTGAAAAAAGAACTAAGCGATTTTTGGTTCTTTTTTCAGTATCAATTTCGGAGGCTTGGTTCCATTCACTGCATCTTCCGTTATGATCACTTCTTCCACGTCTTTGCGAGAAGGGATCTCATACATCAGATCCAGCATTAGATTTTCCACAATAGCACGAAGTCCCCTGGCACCAGACTCTCTTTCGATGGCAAGCTGAGCGATCTTATCGATAGCACCTTCTTCGAAGGAAAGTTTTACATTTTCCATTTCTAGGATCTTAGTGTATTGGCGTAAAATTGCGTTTTTAGGCTCTCTGAAAATACGTTTGAGCATTTCTACACTCAAGTCTTGCAGAGTGGCGATTACAGGCATACGACCTATAAATTCTGGGATCAGTCCGAACTTCATCAAGTCTTCTGGGATCACTCGAGCTAGGATCTCGCCCTTGCTCTCGTCTCTCAGGATTTTGCCGTCTTTTTCGTCGCTGCCGAATCCGATGGTTTTTACACCCGTCCTGGTCTTGATGATATTATCCAGGTCTACGAATGCTCCACCTAGAATGAATAGAATATTTTTAGTATCTACTTGCAGATACTCTTGGTGAGGATGTTTTCTTCCGCCCTGAGGAGGAACGTTCGCAACTGTCCCTTCTATAATTTTTAAAAGAGCTTGTTGTACACCTTCTCCACTCACGTCTCTTGTGATGGATGCGCTGTCTGATTTGCGAGCGATCTTATCTACCTCGTCTATGTAGATAATCCCTATTTCGGCTTTTTTGATATCGTTGTCCGCGTTTTGGATAAGTTTGAGGATGATGTTTTCCACATCTTCGCCCACATATCCTGCCTCGGTGAGCGCGGTTGCATCTACGATCGCAAATGGGACCTTAATGATCTTTGCAAGCGTTTGAGCTAACAAAGTTTTTCCGGAGCCTGTAGGTCCGATCAAAAGAATATTCGATTTTTCTAATTCGATATCCGCTTTTTTGTCTTTGAGATAGATTCTTTTGTAATGGTTATAAACCGCAACGGACAAAGCTTTTTTAGCATGGTCTTGTCCGATTACATATTGGTCTAGTATCGCTTTGATAGCGGCAGGGTTAGGGACTTCTCCCAAAAGTTCTGTGCGTTCTTTTTCCTGTTCAGGTTCTTCTGCAATGATCTCATTGCAAAGAGAGATACACTCGTCGCAAATATAAACACCTGGACCGGCAACCAGTCGCTTTACGGAATCTTGTTCTTTTCCGCAGAACGAACAAAATAATTTTTGTTTATTATTGGTTCCGGTCGGTTTTTTTGCCACGGGATCCCCCTATCAGTTCTTTTGACGCTCTATGGAAATTACGGAATCAATGATCCCGTATTTTTGGGCTTCTTCCGGAGTCATGTAAAGGTCTCTTTCGGTATCCTTTTGCACGTCTTCCACGGTCTTGCCCGTATGTTTAGCGTATAAACCGTTCAACACTTGTTTTAATTTCAGAACTTCCTTTGCTTGGATAGCGATATCGGAAGCCTGACCGGTAGCTCCTCCGGTAGGCTGGTGCATCATAATTCTGGAATGAGGAAGAGCGGATCTTTTGCCCTTTGCCCCTCCTGCCAGAAGAAGTGCCGCCATAGAGGAAGCTTGACCAATACATAGTGTACGAACGTCCGCTTTAATATACTGCATAGTATCGTAAATGGCAAGCCCGGAAGATACGTATCCGCCCGGGGAATTAATGTATAAATAGATATCCCTGTCGGGATTTTCTGCGTCCAAAAACAGTAATTGAGCGATGACTACGTTTGCGTAATCGTCAGAAATTGCGTCACCTAGAAAGATAATTCTATCTTTCAAGAGGCGGGAAAATACGTCATACCGCATTTCTCCGCGACCGGTTTGTTCTATAACTGTAGGGATTATTGCCATACTTCTCCAGTTTCCTTATTAGAAAGGAATTCCTTTAGCTGACGGATACTCATCTTCTCGTTGTATTTCTTTTCTACAAGCTGGAAGAGGGTATCGTCTATCTTTTTTGCTAAAAAATTGTCCCGGTAAGTTTCCAGAAGTTTACCTTTTTCCAACTCTTTTTTAAAATCGGCGTCAGACATACCGTATCTTGAGGCAAGAGTAGAGATTTCCCGATCGAAATCCTCTTCCGTCAAAACAATATTTTCAGCAGACGCGAGTTTCTGTCTGGAGAAATACCCTTTCAGTCTGTTTTCAGCTATGGTTTTGAAGGAATCCCGTACTTCTTCTAAAGGTTTTCCTACCATTTCCGCGTATTTTTCGATGCTTGGGATCTGTTCTTTCGGAATTCTAGCCTGGCCTCTTCCTAAAACATCTTGCATCATATTTTGATACACATGGTCGGATTCTTCGGTAAGATAAGATTCAGGGAATACGAACTTGGAATCTGCGACCAGTTCCTTGTAGATATCTTCCATCTTCTTCGATTTTACCGCTTCAGTATAATTCTTTTGTAGATCGGTTTTGATCTTGTCCTTCAAAGCTTGTAAAGAAGAAGAACCATCATACTCGCTAGCAAGATCATCGTCCAATTCAGGAAGAACTTCTTTATAGATCGCCTTTAAGGTCATGGCGAATTCCATCTTTTTGCCGGCAAGGTCTTCTCTTGGATAATCGCTTGGATACGTATAGAAGAAGTTCTTAGTTTCGCCGGTCTTGATCCCGAACAGATTATCGTCGAAACCAGGAAGATTATTCGGTTCTCCTAATTTATAATCGCTTGAACCGTTTTTAGCGTTCTTAGGCTCCTGCCCTTCTTCCTTCACTTCGAATTCCATGTCTACGATATCGCCGTTCTCGGCTCCCTCGCCTGGTTCTCTCAGAAGTTTTCTGGCAAGTTGTTTACGAACGAACTGAAGTTCTTCGGTGATATCCTCGTCGGTCACTTGCACTTCAGGAAGTTTGATCTTGATCTTTTTATATTTCCCTAAGGAAACTTCAGGATCAGTATCATAGACCGCAGTTGCCACTAAACTTTTTTCGGGAACATAGTCCTCGACTGTAAATTTAGGGAAACGAACAATCTTGTGTTCCAGTTTTCCTGAAAGTTCACTGACAGTCTCTAAAAGTAGAAGATTGATTGCGTCGTTTGCGACCGAGTCTCCCAAATGGCGTTTTACCATTTCGATCGGTGCCTTGCCGGGACGGAAGCCCGGTATCTTGAGATCCTTTTGTTTTTCTTTATAAGTCTTTTCGAACGCCTTTTCTAGATCGTTCTTATCAAAGGTTAACTTAAGGTCTACGGATGCGTTTTGATTTTTCTTTGTCTTGAATTCCATGGTCTCAGAAGACAGAAGGCGGAGGACGCCTACTGTAAGCGGGAAACGGGATTCGAACCCGCGACCCCCTCCTTGGCAAGGAGGTGCTCTACCACTGAGCTATTCCCGCATGGTTGGTAGAACCATGATTTCTCTCTCAGGGCCTATGTAAATCGGTTTTTGACCGGAAACTTAGGACTTTGGAGCCTTCAGATCCTCGGGAGAATTCAGATTGATAAAGGAAGATTTTTCCGCTTCTGAAACTTCTAAAAGACTAGGATTTCCCCTTTCGATCAGGATCTTAGGGGAAAATGAATTTAAGGCACCTTTTTGGAATTCTTGGAATAAAAACCCGAGATACTCGGAAGAATAAAGACCGCATAACGGTTCTATCCCTTCTTCCGTTTGATAAAAAACTCCAGAACCGATCATTTCTTTTTTAGAATATAACCTAGCCAAGGTTTTGATCCTCATATAAGGAAGGTCCACGGCTAAAACTAAGAAGTTCCGAATATTAGAGTCGTCCCGAAAAGGAAGAAAAGAACTGAAAATCCCTTGGAGAGGACCTTCAAGATCCGGAATGGAGTCGCTAATCAGGAATTCGTTTTCTATATGTTTGGAATATTCTGCTCTTTGTTCTTCCCGAATGGAAACACGAACGTTCTTACATAAGAATTTTAGTTTTTTATAAGATTCTACAAGAAAGAATTTTTGGCTTTTTAAGGATAAGAAGGCTTTATCTCTTCCCATTCTGGAACTTTTCCCGCCGGCAAGTACGATCCCTACAGTATCAATGACTCTCATGTACGCAGCCCTTCGACCACTGAGAAGAACCGTCTATATAAAATTCCTTTTTCCAGATCGGTACCTCGTGTTTTACTCGGTCTATGATATAACGGTTGGATTCATAGGCTTCCGCCCTATGCATGGAGCCGGTTTCTACAATCACAGCGATCTCGGAAATTTCCAATTTTCCGACTCTATGAATACAGTTTGCATGAAGAAGATCCCATTTTTTGCGAGCATCTGAAAGGATCCCTGCAATCATCTCATCTGCCATAGGAGCGTAAGCCTCGTATTCCAGATGTGTAACCTTCTTCCCTTCGTTTAGATTTCGGACAATCCCTGAGAATAAAACAAAACCGCCCATCTCAGGAATATCTGGTACATCAGAAGAAACAAAAATGGGAGAAGAAGAAATATAAGAATATGTTTCTAAAACTGACATATCAACCGCCGCTGGAAGGAGGAAGCACAGCTACTACCGAACCTTCTCTCAGTACAAAATCATCATTTACGATGGACTGGTTCACTGCGAACCTACTGACTTTTAGAATAGATTCAGATCCGGGATTTGTATGAGTGAGAATTTTACGAAGATTTAAAATAGAATCTCCTTCGGAGACTTCGATCTTTTTTAGATCCGGAAAATGATCTTTGACTGCGGCAAAAAATAAAAGTTGAATATCCATCTTATCCGCCTATATATTTCATAGAAAGTTCACTTCCGGTAAACTCGTTTTTTTTGGTTTTCATTGCCTGATCTAAGGAATGTTCCAACTCTGATTCATCTTCTGAAACTGGAAAAGAACGAAAATCGCTTAAACATCCGTAAATTTTTCCCAAATGGTCCATCCTGAGCCTATTACAACCGTCACAAAACGGTTCCGTATGATTTGCTATAATCCCAAATCTATAATTTTCAGAAGTGCAGTAATATTTTGCAGTGGATTCGATCGGAGTGTTCTCTGGTTCAAAATTAAATTCTTGGCCCAACTCTTCTTTCATCTTTGCTGCAGAGAAGAATAATTCAGAATGTTTTGCCCTAAGAGGCCCCATCTTCATCAGTTCCAGATACCGGATCGGAAGATTTCTTTCTCCTGCCCAGCGAAGAAGAGGACGTATCTGTTCTTCATTATAACCTTTCAATACGGTACAATTCAGTTTTACTTCGAGTCCTTCTTGGATGGCTTCTTCTATCCTGTTTAATAAGCGAATTACAGGAAGATTTTTTCCTGAGATCAATGAAAAGGATTCTTGAGAAAGAGAATCTAAGGAGAAGTTCATTCTATCCAGGCCCGCGAGTTTTAGATCCCGTATGAGACCGTCTCTAAAAAATCCGTTGGAGGTAAGAGCAATATTTGGGATCTTCTCCTCTTTTGCCACCTGGACCAATTTTGGAAGATCTTTATGAAGAGTGGGCTCTCCACCGGTCAAATGGATCTCTTTGAGTGATATTTTACGGGAAAGAAGAAGTATGTTTTTACGAAGAAGTTCCGCGCTTAGGAAAGAACCCTTTGCACCTTCTCCATTTAAGGCTGTGCCAGGAGCACAATACACACATCCGAATCCGCAAGAGGATGTAACACTCACTCTAAGAACTTCGAATTTTCGACCGTATGCGTCCACGATGTCCAAGCTTAGCATACCCGGACGCTTAAGAAAGCCAATTAAAAAGTCTTGTCGGACTTGTGAAAATATAAGATCCTTTCCTTAGATGAGTCCGGAACAGAAGAAGTATTTTTCCAGACAAACTAAATTGCCATTTTTAGGAGAATCCGGCCAAAAAGGACTTCTCCAAAAATCTGTATTGGTGATCGGTCTCGGAGGTTTAGGCTCTCCTGCTTCTTTACATTTGGCAACCGCTGGAGTGGGAAGATTAGGTCTTTGGGACTTTGATACTGTAGAACTGAGTAATCTTCATAGGCAAACCGCATTCACTCTTTCCGATATTGGAAGAAAAAAAACGGATATTACTAAGGAATACATACAAGCGCGAGTCCCAGGTATCCAGATAGAAACATTCAATAGGATTTTTTCGGAAAAGATTGATCCAAGTATATTCAAAAATTGGGATATTGTTCTGGATTGCACCGACCAAGTCCAAGCAAAATACACGATCAATAGATTCTGCATTCAAAATCACCGACCGCTCGTCACAGCTTCCGTTTTTAGGACAAGTGCACAAGTAGCGATCTTTTCTCCCCAAGGAAAACCGTGTTATAAATGTTTATATCCGAATTTAGAAGGATCCGAACTTCTTTCCTGCGAAGACGGAGGAGTTTTAGGGATCCAAACTGCAATTGCAGGTTTATACCAGGCATCCTTTGCGATCCAATATTTACTCTTTCCGGAAAAATCCCCTACTCGTTCTGCATTCCAATTGGAATGGGAGTCTCCATTACTTTATGAAACTTTTTTAGAAGCGGATCCGAACTGTACAGAATGTGGAAGCGGTAAAAGAGAAGAACTTACCTCTCAAGATGAGATCGATCTTTCTTATTGGAAAGAATGGAAGAAGGACCCGAAATATATCTTATTAGATGTAAGAGAATCCGAAGAAAGAAAAGAAATACCGATAGGAAATTCGGTGTTTTCTCCTCTTTCGGAACTTTCCATAGACACTGCATTAAGTTTTTCTAAAGAAAAGATCTATATTACAATTTGTGAATCAGGTATACGATCCAAAAAAGCAGCCAAGATCTTAAAAGAGGCAGGACTCACCGCATATTCTCTACAGGGTGGAAGGAAAATTTTAGCGTTAGAAGAGATTCTTTAAGAATAAGGATCAGAGTTAAAATTGTTTTCGAATAAGTAGATAAGCTATTATGCAAACTGTTCCAAATTGAAGCAAAAATCGTGATAAAAGGATTCCAGTTAGCCGAAAAGAAAAATTTCCTCTCTTATCATTTAACTTTTCTTTTATTTCGTTCAAAGCATCTTTGTCCCATCCAAAACATTCAAACCAAATCACTTTTCCTGAGATCGTTTCCAGCGCTATCGTACTCATCAATTGATAATATTGTAGATATACAGATTTGATTTCATCTTTACTAAAATTCCCTAAAGACAAAATCCGATTTTTAGAGTATTGTTTATATAAGAACTTTTCATCGGTAATTAGAATCTCTAAATTTGGGCTAAAAATCCCAACGACCACTCTTACTAAAACCAAGGAAATGACTATAAAAATTAATAAGACAACGGAATTCTCTGTAGGAAAAAGGTTTAATAGAATGAACAAGACAATCACTCTCAAGACTATGATAAGCGAATCTACAAAAAAGGATTGGGATCTAAATTTGTAACTTTTGCTTTTTTCCATTCTTACTAACTATAAATAAACTATTCTTTAATAAATAACTTTATCTTAGGACTTATTTAATAAGTCTCCATTCACCATAACAAATCAAGAATAAGAATCAAATTCCATTCTTCTTGCAGTAAATTCTGCGATCTTTCTCCCTACTAATTTTTCCACCAAATACAAGGACATTAAAATCCCTCTGGAGACTCCGCCCGAAGTGAGAATATGTCCATGATCAATAAACTTTTCGTTAACTACTTTTTTGATCTTAGGATAATTTTTACGCAAAGTTTCTTGGTCCATCCAATGAGTGGTGACTTCCATACCGTCAAGAATGCCTGCTTCGGCGAGTAAAAACGCACCAGTACAGATAGAAGCTAAGATCTTTACCTTAGGCTCCATTTCCTTGATCCAATTGAGTAATTTCCTATTATGGATTTCTATTTCTTCTGCGCCGTATCCTCCAGGGATGACTAAAATATCCGGTACACCTGCCTCTTCTAAAGTTAGATGAGGAAATACAGGAAAACGATTCCTTGCATGTAGTAGCTCCTTCTTCTCTGCAACTATGAAAACTTTGAATAATTTTTCCTTATTTTCATTCTCAGTGATGGAAAAGACTTCATAAGGACCGGAAAGATCCAGAACTTCCACTTCGTTAAACGCCAAAATATGAACTACAATCGGCTCCATAATCCCTCTCTGTCATATTCTTAACTACAAAGGATTTCGAAAATAATTTCCTAAAAAAGTACTTGCTTATTTCAAATATATAACCATATGGTTATATAAAATATGAATCATGCACTTAGTAAGTCTGATCGATTGGATGCAACTTTTGCCGCCCTCTCAGACCCGACCAGAAGGGCGATACTGGCACGTTTAGCGGATGGAGAGGTTTCCGTCATGGATTTGGCCAAACCATTCTCCATGAGCCAACCTGCAATTTCTAAACATCTAAAGGTTTTAGAAAGAGCGGGACTCATTTCCGGGATCAAAAACGCGCAGAAAAGATTACGCAAAATAGAGGCCAAACCTCTGGCGGAGGCCACTGAATGGTTGGAAAATTATAGAAAATTCTGGGAAGGAAGATTCAATCAATTGGATTCACTTATAGAAGAATTAAAACTTTCTAAACAAACTTCCCCTAAACGTAAAAATAAAAAAGGAGAATAGAATGAGCTTTGTTGGAACCTTAAAGGTAGAAGCTAAAGGAGATAGAGAACTAGTAATGACTCGGGAGTTTAATGCCGAGAAAGATCTGGTATTCGACTGTTTTACGAAACCTGAATTAATCAAACGCTGGTTATACGGTCCGGATGGCTGGAGCCTAGATGTATGCACAGTAGATCTGAAAGTTGGCGGAAAATATAGATATGTTTGGAAATATCTAAAAGACGGATCTACAATGGGAGCCGGGGGAACTTATAAGGAAATTTCAGGACCAGACAGACTCGTTCAGACTGAATCTTTTGACGAGGCATGGTATCCTGGAGAAGCTTTGCTAACAACTACGTTTGTCGAAAAATCCGGCAGAACATATATTACGATCAATATTCTATATGAAACCAAAGAAGGAAGAGACACGGTAATCAAATCTCCGATGGAAGGCGGAGCCGCCCAAAGTTATAATCGTCTGGAAACTTTGCTGAATACTCTTACTGAAAGCCCACAAGGAAGAAAATAATCATGAATACAAAAACAATTTCGATCTTAAAAAGTATTGGAGCCGTTTTTACGGGAATTCTGATCAACGTTATACCTGCTACAACGATAGACGCAGTATTACATGTTACTAATTGTTATCCTCCGATGGGAGAAAGGATGTCCGACAGTCTATTCCTTCTTGCGAGTTCCTATCGTTTGGCACTTGCAATTCTTGGGGGCTATTTTACGGCAAAACTTTCTCCTTATAGTCCGATGGGGCACGTGATCACATTAGGTGTCATAGGTACGATCGCAAGCACTTTGGGTCATATACAAATGGGAGACCAAGGTCCCGCATGGTATTCTATCGGACTCATCGTAATTTCTATCCCATTGTCTTTGTTAGGTGGATTCATTTACCTAAAGCGTAGAGGATAAGAACATGCAAAAAGCTACCCCATTTTTAATGTTCGATAAGGGCTTGGAAGAAGCACTCCAATTCTATTCTGGTATATTCAAAAATATGAAAATAGAAAAGCTTACAAAACTAGGCGGCGGAATGGTCTCTGCAAGTTTTGTGATAGAAGGCCAAAAATTTTTAGCTTTCACCGGAGGTCCTCATTTTCAATTTTCGGAAGCGTTTTCCATCTATATCAGCGCAGAGACTCAAGAAGAAATAGACAATCTGTATGAAAAACTTTCCGCGGGTGGGATCAAACAACCCTGCGGTTGGGTAAAAGATAAATTCGGTCTATCTTGGCAGATCATTCCTCCCCTTTTGGAAAAATATCTATATGATAAAGACCAGGAGAAGGCGCAAAGAGTCATGCAGGCAATGCTACAAATGTATAAGATAGAGATCTCTAAACTGCAGGAAGCTTACGATAAAAACTGAGTTTTACCTCCGCCCTTGATTTGGGCGGATGGTCATTCTAGGTTTAAGCGGATTTTTTACTTAGGAACACCGGGATGCCGCTAAATGCTGCATTTCCGGAAAGTTCATCCAAAACCTGATCGTCAGTCAAATCATTGATGCTAGACCCAGCAAATTTAGAAGCGACTTGCAAAGAGACTCCTTCCTTAGCATGTCCGAATCCGTGAGGAATACTTACCACCCCTCTCATTATCTCTTCGGTGATTTCGGCAGGTAATCCGATCTTACCTACTCTGGATTGTACAAAGACTTCCTCTTCTTCTTTGATACCGAGTATAAGAGCATCTTCCGGATGGATCATGAGCGTACAGCGATCTTTTCCGGTCATTAGTTTTGGAAGATTATGCATCCATGAATTATTATTTCGTAAATGTCTTCTTCCTATCAGTAAGAAAGAACCGTTATCATTTTTGTCAGCGAGAAGTTTTTGTCCGTATTTGGCCAATCGATCTAGATCTGAAACCACTTCTTTTGGTACAAGTCGGATCATCTTTTCTTCTGTCCATAGTCTGTCCGGAAAGCATGGTTTCAACGCTCCCAAATCCACTCCATGAGGACTGTTTTTTAGAAGTTCTAAACTCATGCCTACAGAAGATCCCGATTTTTCCCCGTAAGGGCCCGACTTCAAAGCATGATCTATGATCGCGGAAGGAGTGATCTTGGTCTTGATCAATTCTTTAGGCAAAGGTTTTTCCGATTTTAAGAGCTCTATTCTTTTAGTTAGATCCGAAAAGATTTCCCAATCGTGCAACATTCCTTCTTCCGGTTCGAAAGCGGGTTGGTTGTATCTGACAGTATTTCGTACTGCAAAAACGTTAAACACTAAATCGTAATGGTCATGTTCCAAAGCGGAACTAGGAGGAAGAATATAATGAGCATGCTTAGTTGTCTCATTTAAATAAAAGTCCACACTTACCATAAATTCTAGATTCGATACCGCCTTCTCCAATTGAGAACCGTTCGGAGTAGAAAGTATAGGATTTCCTGCAGAAGTTACTAGCGCCTTAACCTGGCCTTGTCCAGGAGTTAGAATTTCTTCAGCGAGGGCTGCGACTGGTAATTCTTCGTTAAACTCGGGTAAGTCCCTGACTCTGGAACCATAGGTATGAAAACTTCCGGGAGAACTTTTCATCACTCCTTTTGGATCTATCATGTCCACCGCGGGAAGAGTGAACATTGCACCTCCCACAGAGTCCATATTTCCGGTGATACAGTTAATAGAATTGATAAGCCATTGGCAAAGTGCACCGAATGCCTGTGTAGAAACGCCTACACGACCATAACATACTGCACCCGCAGCCTTAGAAAATTCGAGTGCGATCCGCTCCACAGTTTCTGCGGCGATACCTGTTAGCTTTTGTGTCTCAGAAGCGGGATATTTTGCGGCAATCGATCTCAGTTTCTCTAGATCTTCTTCTTTAATTAGGGAATTTTTCTTTGTTAAATTTTTCTTAAATAATACATCTATAATGGAGAGTAAGAAGAAAGCATCCGTTCCAGGAAGGATGAAATGATGTTCGTCTGCATGAACTGCAGTTTCGGTCTTTCTAGGATCTATAACTACGTATTTTCCTCCTCTTTCCTGGATCTCTTTGAGTCTCTTTTTAACATCCGGAACTGTCATTAAACTTCCGTTAGATGCAAATGGATTTCCTCCCAAGATCAGAAAGAAATTGGTCCTATCTATATCGGGGATCGGAACCAGAAGTTGGTGACCGAACATCCAATAAGAAAGTAATTGGTGAGGAAGTTGGTCTACAGAAGTCGCAGAATAATTGTTTTTTGTTCTTAGGCGTCCTATAAACCTTTGGCCGAATAACATGGAACCGTAATTATGAACGCTTGGGTTTCCGCTATACACAGCGATGGAATCGTTTCCGTATTTATTTTGGATCTCTACAAGTTTCGTAGCGATATCGCTAAGAGCTGTGACCCAGTCTACCTTCTCCCATCCGTTTTGTGTACGTTTTAAAGGAAATTTGAGTCTATCCGGATCCTCGTATAAATTTTTAAGTTCAGGTCCTTTGGCACATAGATGGCCTCTACTGAACTTATCCTCTTTATCACCTCTGATTGCGGTTACTACATTGTCTTCTATCTCGAGTCGGAGTCCGCACATAGCTTCGCATAAAGTACATGATCTATAATGTTGGCGTACCATTTCTTGTTCCTGTCCCGGGTGAGTTATCTCCCATCCGAAATTAGAAAGCAAGCATTTACGAAGTTTATAGTACTTTATATGATTGGAGGCTCGAACTATTTCAATAGTTTGTTCAAATAAGGAACCAGATGTTTGGAAAGGATCTTATGACCTTCTGCAGTGGGATGGATCCCATCGTCTTGGTTCAGCCTTTTGTCTCCGGCAACACCTTCCAGTAAGAATGGCATAAACTCAGTCTTTTCCTTTTTAGAGATCCTGGGAAATAGTGCCGCAAATTCTTTTGCGTACTGTGGACCCATATTCGGAAGCGTTCTCATTCCAATTAATAGAATTTTGATGGAAGGATATTTCGCTCTGGCTTCTCTAATGATCCTGGTGAGATTCTCCTCAGTCATCTTTGTAGGAAGTCCTCTCAAAGAATCGTTTGCCCCGAGTTCCAGAACGAATACATCGTATTTTGTATTCAAAACCCAGTCCAGTCTTGCAAGCCCTCCGGAAGTGGTGTCCCCGCTCACTCCTGCATTTACATATTGCAGATCCGGATATTTTTTTTGAAGTTCTAAGGCGGCTAGGTGAACGAAGGATTCTTCCGGCCCATTCAATCCATAACCTGCGGTGAGACTATCTCCAAAGAACAGTATCTTTTTGCCGTTTGATTTTATTTCCATTTTAGGAGAGGCCTTTGGTTCTTGTTCGGATCCTTCTTTATTGCAAGAGGCAAACAAAGAGAAGATTACTAAAAAACTAAAAAATCCATAATACGATAAACGGCTCATTTTTTCTCCTATCTCCAATTCGACCCATCTGATACAGCCAAGGTCCCAAAAACTAGGGCTTTAAGTTCTGCTTTACGAATACGCAACCGATTGGGATCTAGTAAGTATGTTCAAACGGTTTTTAGTCGCAGGCATTTCTGCCGCTTTCTTATTCTTCTTATTCTTTTGGTTGGGCCAATTCAGAAGTGAACTCCAAGCCCAGGAAATCCAAGAAGGAATGCTCCGTCAAGCTGAGGAGATCAGTTCCAAACTCAGCCCGGAAGAATTAGTAGGACAGGTCATCCATGTTGCGATCCCTGGAACCGTTTTAGATCCGATCGCTAAAAAAGAAATCGAGACGATCAAACCTGGTGGAGTAATATTATTCGGAAGAAACTTGGGTTCCAAGTCCGAGATCAAATCCTTGAACAAGGATCTGCAAACAAGTGCATTAGAAAATACTGGATTACCATTGCTCATCTCCGTAGACCAAGAAGGCGGAAGAGTGATCCGTGTAAAAGACGGAGTGACCCAATTCCCTGGAGCAATGGCACTCGGCCAAACCAAGGACAAGGACATGGCTAAAAAAGTGGGCTTTGTCACTTCTTACCAATTGAGAAAACTGGGACTGAACTTTTTATTCGCTCCCGATATGGATATCAATAATAATCCGTTCAACCCGGTTATCAATACTAGATCTTTAGGAAGTAATTTAGAAACTGTATTAAACGCTGGAGTTTCTTACGAAGAAGGTGCAAGACTCGGTGGTTCCATTCCTGTGATCAAACATTTCCCTGGTCATGGGGACACCAATGTGGACAGTCATTTAGGACTTCCTAAAATAGAAAAAACATTAGAAGAATTGAAAAACTTCGAACTGATCCCGTTCCAAACTTCTATCCAAAACGGCGCGGATGCGATCATGAGTGCACATATCGTATATCCTAAGATTGATCCGAATTTCCCTGCCACTCTCTCCTCTAAAATTTTAGGAGATCTTTTACGCAAAGAATTCCAATACCAAGGGCTTATCATCACTGACGCGATGGAAATGGACGCGATAGACGAACATTACCAAAAAGAAGATCCAGGTGTTTTGGCTCTAATTGCAGGTGCAGATATTATCCTTATGACTAGTTGGGGCCCGACCACTCAATCCATGAGAGATCAGATCCTAAAGGCTTACAAAAAAGGAACTTTAGTAAGAGAAGGAAAAGATCTTCTAAAAGAAGCGGTCAAAAGACAAATTTATTATAAACTAAAATATGGGATCATTTCCGAATTTGGAGAACTTGCGACTGCCGGAAGGGCTAACTCCGTTTTTCCAAAAGAACTACCTGAAGTATTAAAAAATCATTTTATTGAACAGGATAAAAATAGAGAAAGTTTATTCTCCCAATATTACGAGGACACTCTAAACAGAGACGTAAGTAGAAAGGCAATCGTTTCCTTTCCTAAAACTTTCCTTCCAGAACAAGTGTCAGTAGATAAGACTGTATTCTATTTAAAAGGAGAAGAATTTGTCTCTGACCTAAGAACTCGCACTATTCCTAATTCGGATCTTTCTAACCTTCGTAAAAAATTGGAAAAGAAAGAAGCAAAACGTGCGGTCTTAAATTCATTTACTCAAACTGAATTGGATCTGGCTCTTTCTCTTGCCCAAAAATTTCCGGAAGCGGAGATCGTATGTTTACATTACGGAACTCCGTTCTTGGATCTTCCGGATGCACCAAATCTCAAAATATTATTCTCTTTTTCTCCTACTTTAGAATCCAAAAAGGCATTACTCTATTCCGTTTTGGACAGAAAGAACGAGGTCCCACTTGTGGATCTGATCTTAAAACCGAATCCTAGAAAAGCTTCCGCGTCAGCAGAAACGGAAGTGGATTCGGTAAGTAAGAATACTAAGTAATTTGGAAACAAGGTCCCCGGTCGTTCAAAAAACAAACAGACCGGGGATCTATGTACATTATCCATTCTGCGTTCACAAATGCAGCTACTGTGATTTTTATTCGGAAGGGATAGGATTAGAACCTTCTCCCCTCGAAGAAAATCTATTCTCCAAATATAAGGAAGAAGTTCTCCTCAGACTTAAAAATTTTCCGAACTACCAGGACCTTGTATTTGACAGTTTATTTTTCGGCGGGGGAACTCCTTCCAAAGCATCGTACACACGATATGCAGATTTTATAAAATTCTTAAAGAACAATCTAAATCTTTCTCCGGATTCGGAGATCACATTAGAATGTAATCCGGAAGATGTGACTCCAGAATATCTGCAAGGATTATATGATGCTGGGATCAACAGAGTCCATGTAGGGATACAATCCTTTCTTCCTAAAAATCTGAAGTTTTTGGACAGATATTTCGATCCGGAAACCTATTCCAGGACACTAGAAGCATTACAAACTTCTAAAATAGAGAATTACGGTGCGGATCTAATGTTCGGAGTTCCCGGGCAAACTGAAAAAGAATTTTACGAGGATGCAAATTCTGTTTTGGCTTCCGGAGTTTCTCATATCAGCATCTATGCCCTCACTGTGGAAAAAGGAACTGAATATAGTAGAAAAGTTTCCGCTGGAACTGTTCTACCGCCTTCTGAGGAAGTGCAAGAAAGGATCCTCCAAGACCTTCCTGATTATTTAAGATCTAAGGGATTTGAGCAGTATGAGGTTTCCAATTACTCCAAGCCTGGACTTTTTTCTAGGCATAATATGAAATATTGGACCTACGAAAATTATATAGGGATTGGTCCAGGCGCACATGGTTTTCTACCTGGAGGTAGGTATTCCAATCCGAGAAACACTTCCGCTTATATCAATGGAACCGGAAAAAATCCAAGCTCTTACGAAACTTCTGATCCGTTTGAAGAGATCCTAATTTCTCTTTTTAGAATATTTCTCCCCATAGATCTAAAAGATTTTTTGGATTATTTTCCAGACAAAAAAGAGAGGATCCTTTCCAAACTGAGACAAAAAACCTTAGAAGGAAAATGCAGTTTGGACGGGACCATTTTCCAATGGAATCCCAAATCAGTCCTATTTTTGGATTCCGAAATTTTAGATCTGGCAGATCAGGAAGATTAATCCACTTTAAACTTTTCTATCAATCTGGAAAGTTGTTCCGCTAACATTTGGGTCTCACCGGAGAATGTGGTAAGATCGTCCGCACCACCTGCGATCTCCTGGGTCCCTTCCGAAATGCTGATAATCGTTTTAGTGATCTCGTTCGTAGCGTTTTTCTGTTCGATAACCGCTTCTTCTATCTGCATACTGAAAGAAGTTAAAGTATTGGAACTAGTTTGGATCCGGGCAGTATTCGCTTCTTGGTCTTTCACAGAAACTAAAACCTTGTTCGCAGAAATTTCGAACTCATTCACACTTTGTTTCAATTTTTTTAATATTTGAGAAGCTTCTTCTACCTTAGAGTTACCGTTCATCACAGCATCGTTTGTGGACTCTACAAGTTCTCCGATCTCCTGCACAGAGCTGGAAGTTTGGGAAGCAAGTTTGCCTATCTCTTCTGCGACTACTGCGAATCCTTTTCCAGCTTCTCCTGCTCTGGCCGCTTCTATTGCTGCGTTTAATGCGAGAAGATTCGTTTTTTCTGAAATCTCAGTGATAATAGATAAGATTTCCGTAATTCTAGAGGCACTTTCTCCGATCTCGCCCATCGCATTCGTGGAGGCAAACATTGCATTCTCACCGGTCACTGCCTGTCTTTTGGATTCAACAGCTAGATTAACAAGACCCTGCATCTCCTGGTTGATACTTACGATCTGTTCTTTCAAGCGCATGGAGTTGCCGTCTATCTCTTTGGTATTCTCTACCGCTTTTTCCATGGACTTGCCCACATTTTGAGCCGAGGCAGCGAGTTCTTCTACAGCAGCGGAAGATTCTTCTGCGGCTGAAGCTTGTGTCTGCGCGATATCTGCAAAGTTTCTGGAAGAAACCGCCATCTCTTCCGATTTGGAACCCAATTTTTCGGAAGAAGATCTCATCTCCTTGACCACGTTCAGAAGATTCTCTCTCATCTGGTCCATGGATAGAAATAATGTACCTATCTCGTCCTTTACTGGATAATCATTCTTTACCGTCAGATTTCCCTTAGCGATCTCATCCGAAAAACCGATCGCTTTCAAAAGACCGGAACTCACCAATCGATCGAATATTAAATTTAAAGAAAGTAGTACAACAATCAAGATCAGCAAAGAGGAAAGAGCGGCTTTTAAAATAATATCTCCAATACTTTCATAATATACTGAATTTGGAATACTCACCATTAGTGTCCAAAATTTGGGATCCTTTCCTATATGAAATGGAAAATAATAAGCGGTGTTCCCGCCAGATTCGTATACGAATCTTTTTCCCTTTTCTACATTTTCCAGATATTGTTTTAGTTCGTTTTCATCCGGGATCTTTTTGCCAAGAAACTCAGGATTTTCTCCATTGATCGCATACAAACCTGCAGGAGAAATAAGAGCGATATGCCCCTTATTCCGGAAAGGTTTTTTATTCCCGATCTTCTCTTGTAAATTTTTCAGATCGATATCCATACCGGCAGCACCGAAAAATTGGCCGTTCACACTGATTGGGACCACAAGAGAGATCATCAGTATATTCTTACCGCTCACGGTGTAATAATAAGGTCCCACTACCGTAGGCTTATCCGTCTTCTTAGTAACCTGATAAAAATCTCCGGTGCCGTCCGTATTATTATAATCTCGTAAAGGTTCTAGATCAATAATGTCCGTCGCACGAGCTCGGTTTAAGTATGGAATAAAACGGCCTGAGCCGTCATGACCGGGTTTATTCTGATATATTGCGTCCTTTCCGTCATACGCATTCGGTTCATAACAAAGCCACATCCCGAAATAGTCTTCGTTACGTTTCATGATCTCACGAAGCGTTTGGATTACTTGATCCCTTGGAGGAGAAGCATAGATCAAGGGAAAACGAAGGCCACGGATCAAACCCATGAGAGTATTCAGCTGCTCCATAATCTCGAAGGTCCATCTTTCTGCGGTAACATCGGAACTTTGTTCCACTTCCTCTCTCAGGTTCTGGTAAGAAGAATAGGAATTATAAGCCGCAAGCAATGAGAATGCGGTAAAAAGAACGATGGAAATATATAAAGAAATTCGGAGCCGAATACTCATAAGGGCTCCATTCTTAAAATGGAAAGAAATATGGGAACGCTTTTTCTTTCTAACTGACTTTGAATTTTCCGATCAAATTGGACAATTGCTCGGATTGCCCATGCATATCACCGGAGAATGTAGTGAGATCGTCCGCACCAGTCGCAATCTCCTGTGTCCCTTCGGAGATATTTACGATGGTTTTAGTGATCTCCTCCGTTGCTCTCCTTTGCTCTGTCACTGCTTCCTCGATCTGAAGGCTAAAGGTCATCAAAGAATTCGCACTTTCAGCAATCTCTTTGGTATTGGATTCTTGGGTTTTCACGGAACTCAAAACCGCCTTAGCGGATTTATCGAATTCGTCCACCCTCTCCTTGATCCTTTGTAGGATCTGAGACGCCTCACCCATTTTATTATTTCCGTCTAAAACAGCATTGTTGGTAGAATTCACCAGTCCACCAATCTCTTGCACGGAGCTGGAAGTTTGAGAGGCAAGTTTGCCTATCTCTTCTGCGACCACTGCAAATCCTTTTCCTGCTTCTCCAGCCCTGGCCGCTTCTATCGCTGCGTTTAATGCGAGAAGGTTCGTTTTTTCCGAAATTTCAGTGATAAGAGATAGTATCTCATTGATCCTAGAAGCACTGTCCCCGATCGCACCCATGGCCCGATTAGAAGTGCTCATCGCAGATTCTCCGGTTACAGCTTCTTCTTTGGAAGAAGCAGCTAAACTTACCAGACTTTGCATTTCCGCATTGATACTTGCTATCTGTTCTTTTAATAAGATCACGTTTCCGTCAATCTCTCTCATACTGGAGACAGCTTTTTGCATGGACCTACCGACGTTTTGAGCGGAAGCTGCTAATTCTTCGACCGCTGCGGAACATTCTTCTGCAGCAGAGGCTTGTGTCTGAGCCACGTCAGAGAAATTCCGGGAAGATACAGCCATCTTCTCTGCTGTTCCGGCTAACTTATTTGTGGATACACCGATCTCTTTTACCACTCCAAACAGATGTTCCCTCATCATGTTCATCGCAGACAATAACGCACCGATCTCGTCGTTACGTTTATAATCAGAAGAAGCGAGTAAATTTCCTTTTGCAATTTCTTCCGAAAATCCAATCGCCTTCAGTAGACCTGCGGAGATCAATTTTTGGAATATAAAATGAAGAACGATCACTATCATACTCACAATAAGTAAAGAAGAGATCGCATTCTGAAAAAGTACACTAATTAGTTCTTTCGCAAAAATAGAATTTGGAATACTGATCTGCATCACCCATTGTTTCTGTCCTTTTCCGATCTTGAACGGAAAGAAATGATGAGTATTTCCATCTGATTCATAAGTAAAACGTTCATGCTCTTCCGATTTGGATTGTACTAATTTTAATTCTTCCGCATCAGGAATAACTTTACCGACTAGACTAGGATCCCCTCCATTCGCAGCATAAATTCCTTTCGGAGAGATAAGAGCCAAATATCCTAAACCACGAAAAGGTCTTATACTTCCCATGGTCTCTTGTAATTGGGCAGTAGTGATGTCCATTCCAAGCACACCCCAAAACTTGCCTGCATTGCTTACTGGAACACAGATAGAGATCATCTGTACTTGTTTTCCACCAGCATTGTATGTATATGGATCCGTTACCAAAGGTTCCATTGTCTTTTTAGGGATCTGGTAAAAATCTGCAGTTCCATCGGTTGCCTCATAATTGGTAGAAGGCTCTATCACTGCATCTGTAACCGATTTTACGGAATGAACATAGGTCACGAATCTTCCTGTGGAATCATGCCCCTTCGTATTTTTATACTTAGCATCCAAGCCATCGAATTCGTTCGGCTCATATACGACCCACATTCCGAACCATTTCGGATTTCGATGTAGGATCTCCAACATGGTATTCACCACTTCTTCTCTTTTAGGATTGGAGAAGATAAGAAGCATCCTAAAACCCCTGGTCATTCCCATAGCGGAATCCAGATAATCTTTCACTTCGAAAGTATATCTTTCAGCGCTTAATGCAGAACCGGACTCTATTTCCTTATGCAAGCTACGGTACGAGATCACTGAATTGATTGCAGTGAGTACTGCAAAACCTAAAAACAAAACTAAGGATAAGTATAACGAAATTCTGGCCCTGATACTCATAGGAGGGAATTAGAATAGGGAAACCTTAAATATGGAACAAAAAAAACTCTTTCCGATACGAAATTGTAAAAAAGAAAAACGATCTATATATGAGATCGCTTCATTTTGTTAATACGTTTGTTTTTATTAGGAAATTAATTTCCAACGCCAATTTTATTTGTAATCTAATTGTAATAATTTTGTAACAATCAATTTGCCTTAAAATTGACGACCTTTAATGGTCAGTTAGATCTGTATTTTAAGGCGATTTGGCCAGTACGTGCGATTTCTTGGATCCCGAACTTCTGCATCATTTCCATAAAATGTTCCACCTGCCTTGTATTGCCGGAAAACTCTATGGTCATAGTGGTCTTGGTCAGGTCCGCGATCTTTGCTTGGAACACTTCACAAATAGAAATGACCTCGGTACGATTGGAATCCTCCACTTTTACCACAACAAGTACGAGTTCCCTGCTGATACAGTCATGATAGGCAAGATCTTCTACATCGATCACATCCGGAAGTTTTAGAAGTTGGCGTTTTACCTGTTCTACTACGGAATCGTCTCCCTTGACTACGATCACCATATTCGAAATTTCAGGATCCTGGGTAACACCTACCGCAATAGAATCTATATTATAACTTCTTCTGGTAAATAGACCGGACACATGGCTCATCACTCCCGGATGATTGTTTACCAAAATTTTCAGTATATGTTTCATTTTTTACCGGCCCGAACTGTGTCGGAAAATTCGATCATGTCTTTTTGGGATTTGCCCGCAGGGATCATCGGGAATACTTTTTCTTCCGCGGGGATCATAACTTCTAAGATCCTTGCATCATCGTCTTCTAAGAAAAATTCCAATGCCTTATCGATCTCCGATTTATTAGAAATCCTTAATCCTTTTATGGAATAAGCCTCTCCTAATTTTACGAAATCAGGATTATAATTCCATTCAGACTCGGAAAATCTTTCCTCATAGAATAGTTCCTGCCATTGACGGACCATTCCTAAGAAGTTATTGTTAAAGATCAGGACCTTGACCCCTTTCTTATACATTGCGATGGTTGCCAATTCCTGGATATTCATCTGGATTGAACCGTCTCCGGAAACACAAATTACTGTTTTATTAGGATTTCCGAATTTAGCCCCGATAGCTGCCGGAAGGCCATAACCCATTGTACCAAGTCCTCCGGAAGTCAGCCAACGATTCGCTTCTTCAAAAAGATAATATTGAGCGGCCCACATTTGGTGTTGTCCCACATCAGTGGAAACAATTGCTTTTCCTTTACTCTTTTCGTATAATTTCTGCAGGAACCCTTGCGGTTTGATAGTGTCGGTGGAATCGTCGAACTCTAATGGATGATTCTTCTTTAATGTATCTAAAAATCCGACCCAATCGGAGCGATCTACCTTATTCACTTTCGGAATAAGCGCCTTTAGGACTTCTTTCAGGTCACCATGTAGAAGATGATCCACAGAAACCCTTTTATTAAATTCCGCAGTGTCTATGTCAATATGAGCGCGAACGGCGCCCTCGGCAAATTCGCCAGGTTTGGCGACTCGGTCGTCGAACCTAGCTCCCAAGTTTAGAATATAATCACATTCTAATACAGCTTTGTTAGCGTAAGCAGTCCCGTGCATTCCTAACATTCCAACAGCAAGTTGGTGAGTGCCTGGAAAAGCTCCGATCCCCATAAGAGTTGTGGTAACAGGAATATTTCCCTTCTCCGCAAGCTCCTTGATCTCCTTGGAAGCATTCGCATTGATCGCTCCTCCTCCTACATAAAGAAGAGGACGTTTTGCCTTATTCAATGCTGCTGCGAAAGAATCCAAATCTCCTCCAATCGGAGGCTTTTGGTAATGTCTAGGATCTATTTTAAGTTTATCCACTTTACGAACGGAAGTGAGCTCCGTCTGTACATCCTTTGGAAAATCCAAAAGAACAGGACCGGGTCTTCCGCCTAAGGCGACTAAGGTTGCCTCTTGGAAATGTCTAGCGATATCATCCGCGGACTTGATCAGCGCATTGTACTTTGTGATTGGGATAGTGATCCCATAAATATCGGCCTCTTGGAAAGCATCTGTTCCAATTGCGTTGGTTGCTACCTGTCCGGTGATTGCAAGGATAGGAACCGAGTCTAGTTTTGCGTCAGTAAGTCCAGTTACAAGGTTCGTAGCCCCCGGACCGGAAGTGGCAATACATACCCCTAGCTTTCCTGTAGAACGAGCATACCCTTCTGCCATATGGATAGCGCCTTGTTCATGGCGGACTAGGATATGTTTGATTTTAGTACTTTTATATAATTCGTCGTAAAATGGCAGAATTGCTCCGCCAGGATATCCGAAGACGATATCCACTCCGTATTCTTCCAGGAGTTCGACCATCAAGCGGGCACCGGAGATTTTTGCTTCGGTTTTCGGCATCTTTCCCTCGTTAGAATCCATTCCATGCGAAGTAAGGGCCCTGTCAAGAAGGAAGAATGGACTATAACTTTCGCATTATTTTATGCGCTGCAAACCGCGATTTCTCTCTTTTTTTCCAATTTCAAATTTTCTTTACGGATTTAGTACCAAGGAAAACCTTTACTCATCCGTCAAAGTAATATTAAATAAAAAATTGAATGAAGAATCTTACGGATCTTCCTTCTAAATTTAAAAAGGAACTTCGGTCCTATGAACGAGCCTATTGAAAAACCCCAAGCAGGAAAGGAAGAAGAAGATTCACATTTTGCTCAGATCAAAAGTTTAGCAAAAGAGGCCTACCGTTTTCTGGATAGCAGACAATGGGACAAAGCCGAATCTAAATTGAAGGAACTTCTGGCTAAGGAACCGAGTAATACTTACGGTTTAGTTGGGATGGGAGACCTTCATTTTAAACGAAAGGAATTCAGACAGGCCCTGGATTTTTATAACAGATGTATCAAAGAAGATTCATCCAATAAGTTCTCTCTGATGGGGCTTATGAACTGCTACAGGGAGATGAACCTACTCAATCGAGTCATCGAAGTAGCGGAAGAATACAGACATATTACTATCACAGACGCATCCATTCTAAGTAGAGTTGCGGACGCTCATAGAAAACTCAAAAACTTCAAAGAATCAGAAGTATATTATATGCAGGCATTGCAGATCAATCCTAAGGATCAGTATGTGATCGTAGGTTTGGGGCATTTATTCTTTGCCTGCCAAAGATATAAAGACGCAATCAGCTGGTGGGAAAAACTCTTGGTTATCCAACCGGATAATATCAAGATCCTAACCGAAATCGGTAACAGTTATCGTAAGATCAAAGACTTTGACGAGGCGATCCGTTATTATCGCAGAGCTGCCGACCTGGATCCAAGGAACTTTTTCGCATTATACGGTTTGGCAGAATCTTATCGTGGTAAAAAGGATTTCCGCAAAGCGAACGAGTTCTGGGAAAGAATTCTGGAGTTCGATCCGGATAATAAACTTATCATCAACAGATATGCTGACAGTTTAAGAGGTATGGGAGAATTCGACAAAGCTTTAGAATGTTTTAACAGAATTCTTTCCGAAGGTGAGGATTATTTCGCGCTTCTTGGTAAAGCTTCTTCTTTGAAGATGAAAGGTGCAAGAGATAAGGCGGAGGAAATTTATGTGGATCTCCATAAAAAGTTCCCAATGGATCCTCGCCCAGTGGTAGAACTTTCGGAACTCTATTCCGATATAGGAAAAAGAGACGAAGCCCTCAAGTTATTAAACGACTTCCACAAAAAGCAGCCTCTAAACGAGGAAGTAAAACAAAAGCTGGATTCTTTCTCGGAATAATTCAGTCTTTTACTTCTACCCTATTTTTCTCCCTCTCTAGAAACTCAGGGAGGGGAAAAATTTCCTCCGTTCCATTCTTTAAATATTTTGCCTCAGCATTCCAAACTCCGTTCTTTCTAGTCAGCTCTACATGATGGTGCCAGATATTTCCTTCTTTGTCTGAAAATATGCGAGGGACTCGCGCAGGATTTAGATACAGAATACCTTCTTCTTTCTTTTTCCATATTCTGGTCTCAACTCTTAATTTTCTGGAAGAATGGTGCATATGCCCTGCGATCACTACCTTGGGAGTTTTGCCTTGGCTCGAAAGTTTTCGGATAAAATTACCTAAATCCTTATCTCCAAAGTCCCCCTCTTCACTTTTAAAATCGCAGCCCCAAATATCATGAGCCCTAGCTCCTAAACCGAAGGGACCATTATGGGCAAGTATGATCAGATCCTGTTTTTGAAAGTCCAGACCTTGGACTAACTCCAGAAGTTTATTCTCCGACTCTTCGTAGGAAGAAATCCCGAACACAGACTTAATAAAGATCTGAAAATTAAATCTGGCTCCCATAGAAAGAGGTCTAGCCCCTAAAAGTGAAATACCTTTACCGTCATCGGAAAGATTATACCCGCAAATTCGAGTGTCTCCCAGATCTTTTAGAAGTTTTTTGTATCGAAGCAGATGAAAAGTATGACTTAAGTAACCCATGTTAGGCGAAGCATTGGTAATTTCCATGAGCAACTGAGGGATGGAAGTAGTATCATGATTTCCTAAAATAATATACTTTGGTTTCCGAATTTTAGAGATCGATTGAGCGATCTTGTTCGCATTCCTCGGGAGATTATTTCCAAGATCTCCGGTAAATATCACAGAATCATAATTGCTTTTGGAAAAGTACTCGGTATCGACCCAGGTCCAGAATCCATGTATATCGCCTACTACAGCAATCCGCCTGTCAGAAGAATCAAATATCAATTTTTCCTTCCTAAATTTTAGGTTTCGTCCCTAAGACTTTTTTAAACAAACTTTTTCAGATCGTACTAGGTCGAAAAAAAAATCAACCAGGATCGCGCATGAAAAACATAAACAAAGAAATTTCCGTCTTCTCCGCAAGGTTCCTATTCTTAACCGAGGGTCTAGGTTATCTAATCGGAACTCCATTTGCGATCGTATTTCTGGTCCATTTCATGGACTTAGATCTAAAGGGAGCCAATTCTCTTTGGTTTGTCATGGGTGTGATCTTCGTCCTAGGACTTATCACCAGTTCACTTTCTTCTTTTTATAAATTAAAACCGCTACGAAAATATTCCAAACAATTTGCAGAAGGTGCAGTAACTCGAGAAACGGTCATGGGCGCTCAAAAAGCGGTGTTCCGCCTCCCGATTCTACACGCATCGGATATTCTGGTGAGGATCTGGCTGGGAGGTGGGCTCTTTGTAGTTTCACTCGGTATCTTTTTACCGATCAGCAAAACAGATTATTCTATCCTTTTAGGACTAATAGTATTCGGAGGACTTGCGAGTGCGGTTTATTTTTATCTCATCACGGATTGGCTAAAGGACAATTTAACCAGAACAGATCTATTCGGTTCTATATCTTTAGAATCCTTGGTAAAACTCAATCTGACCAGATCCTTGGCGCTGATCTTCTTTTCTATCGTTCTAGTCTTGGCGATCGGAGTCTCGCTAGTAGTTTACAAACTCAATTACGAATCCCTAAAAAGTGCTTATACTAATCAAATGCTGAATGTGGCCCAAACCCTGGACATTCTCACCCAAGGTATCTATGAGGACACGGAAGAAGAAGCCGAACTAATCATTCGAAACAAAACCTTAGGACTTTTGGTCTCGCAAAAAAAATGGAAGGAAGCGGAGAATTTCTTAGGTAATTTTTTAGGGACCAGCCAAAGATTCGAAGGAATAGCAGTCTGGAAAGAAGCAGGAGACTGGTTCTCTCATTCCGTCGGGACTGGCACCTTAGCAAGTAGCGCGATAGTTCCTTTAACTTCCGCATTCCAACTTCCTGGAGCGGACGAAATAAGAAATATACATAAGGAAAAAACGTTCTTTTTCAGCGAGCCTTCTAACTCCACCCAAAACGGTTCTCCTGTCATTCTATATATTAGAGAATTTGAATTAACGGACGGCTCCAAGGCTTTTCTGGTATTTTCCGTTCGGATAGGAGACCTTACAAATAATATCATCCAATCCATCAAGATCGGAAAAACAGGTTATCCCGGACTACTAACCCCTAAGATGACCTTCTTAAATCATGTCAGCGAAAGTATGAGATTAAAAAAGATGGAAGATCTTCCTTTTGCGAAATTCTTTGTAAACGCTCAAGATGGAGTCCCTATCAAGTATGTGATGGACGGCGCTTATAAATCCATGTTAGTTCATACTAATAAAAAATACGGATTTAGATCTTTTGTAACCATCGCAAATGAAGAAGTTTCCAAAGAAGCGATCTCTACGATCTTTTATATGTTAGCCATCTCATTCAGCGGGCTATTTGTTATTGGGTTTATCATTTACTTCATTCTATCCAAAAGTCTAAAGCCATTAAGCGATAGCCAAAACCTGATCGAAAAAATGTCGGAAGGAGACCTGACCCATAAACTCACAGTTCTTTCCAGGGACGAAATCGGAGAGATGGCGATCAGTATCAATGAGTTCAATCGTAAGGTAAAAGCGGTACTTCATAAAATTTTTGATGCGTCTCATAGTCTGGCAAATTCTTCCGAAGAGATGTCAGGCACGTTAAAGACGATCTCCGATAATGCACAAAGCCAGGCGGCGGCCTCCGAGGAAATTTCCGCTTCTATCGAGGAGATCTCCGCTGGAATGGACGCAATTTCTTACAGAACCAAAGAGCAAGTCAGTCTTTTGAATTCTTTGGATTCCGAAATGGAAGAATTTTCTTCTTCTATCCAAAACACTTCCGAAAATCTGGAAAACACTCTTTCTCATGTAAAAGAGATCACTGACGAGGCCAGAAGAGGTGGAAAGTCTTTGGAATTGACTGATCAAAGTATCAAGAAAATTTCCCAGAGTTCTGACCAGATCACCGGTGTGATCGAGATCATCACAACCATTTCGGAACAGATCCATCTCTTAGCGTTGAACGCAGCTATCGAAGCAGCAAGAGCCGGGGCAGCGGGAAAAGGATTCGCGGTGGTCGCGGACGAAATTTCCAAACTAGCGGACAAAACTTCCGACAGCATGAAAGAGATAGAAAATATTATCCAAGCAAACGAAACAGAGATAGGGATCGGTGTCAGCAATATCCGGGACACAGTAAGTGTGATCGGAGGGATTATCCAGAAAATAGAAACGATCTATATTCGGATGAACGAGGTATCTTCCGTGATGGGAGAACAGCTGGTCCGAAATCAGATCGTGAATAAAAAAGGCCAGGAAGTAAAGGAAAGGTCAGAAGGCATCCAAACCGCAATCCAGGAGCAAAAACTGGCAGTAGAAGAAATTTCTAAAACAATTTCGAGCATCAACGACCTGACCCAATCTAACGCGTCTTCTACAGAAGAATTGAGTTCCGGTTCAGTAGGACTCGCCCATTTGTCCGAGGATCTGAAAAACCAAGCAGAGTACTTTCATTTTTGAGATTACTCTCTCCGAAATTTCGGGAGAATAAGAAGATCCCGAAACTTAGTTGCATTTTAGAGAATTTATTCTAATTTGCGCTTATATGGAATGGGAAAAAATCTTAAGGGACTCTGTACGGGACGGTTCAATCAAGGAATTGTATCTCCGGAGAGTGCCCACCCTGAAAACCTGTGATGATTGGAATAAGGTAAAAGAAATAGGTCTGATCGATCACAAAACCAAATATGCCCACTATAAGGGTGGATTGGTTAAATTCGGGGAAGGTCTTTTTTTCGTGAGTGAAGAAAGGCTCCAGGCCTTGGCTCCATTTCGCAAATGGGAATTCAAAACCAAAATCAAAGTCACCCCGGACTGAAGAGTCGCGGAGTTTTTCTCACACAGAGGCGCTAAGCCGCTTTAGTTTTCTTATCTAGTTAAGTTGATGATCAGGTTCAGTTTTTCGGCGACGGTGATCACGTCTTGGACCCTAGTTTTATCCACAAGCACTGCGGTTGGTCCAATTTCGTCCAAAACTATCTTCTTGCCTTTGATCTGACCAAGTAAAAGTTCCATCACGTTCTGGTCTTTGGTTCGGACAAGCACACAATCCTCTGCAACTTCCACCACAGGCAGGTTTCCGCCCCAGTCTTCTAATAAGAATAGAAGGTTTTGGGCCAGCTCCGCTTTGCTAGAAGCTTTTAAGAAGTCTACGAACTCATTCGTTTTATATCCCAGTAGAATTCCCAATTGGTAGGCTTCTTTGGTCAGAACGAAAGTATAAACCCTGTCGTAGTCTTTGAGTTCTGTGAACGCTTTTAATAGATGAATTCCGTAGATAGAAACTTTTTCCGGGAATGCGATTACGGAGAAGTCCGGGTTGATCGTAATTCCACCCTTCTCTGTAACTCCTGCAAGCTCTCCCGTTTGGAAGAAATATTCTCCCAACTTAGAAAGAGTTAGGAAACGGTTCGGGTATTCTACTTCTAATAGTCCGAATAAATGCAGATAGAAGATCGCACTCATGATCTCCTTACGAAGATCCGCCAGATCCGTCTGGAAATTTTTCGTGCGGAAACCAGGGCTGAAGATCAGATGTTCCCTGATAATATTAGAGAAAATAACGGAAAGATGGATACGTTTGGACTTGATGATCAGATTCACACATTTGTCCAAGATCATCTTATCGTAAAAAGGCATTTCCGTAGGTTGGAAAACTTCAGGAGGATTGACCCGTTTCATTCTGGCCTCGTTCACCTCATGGATGACGAGTTTCATGATCTCGAATATATCCTTGCTTAAAAAACCGTCCAGGTCCCCTCTCAGAATGATATTCTCGCCTTTGATGTCCGCCAGGTTCAAAAGTTTCAGGATAGGAAGGATAAGTTCCATCTGATAGATCTGGCTTTTTTCCGGGAAGATACTGATATCCGGATTTAATAATTCTTGTTCCGTTCTTTTATGATCCGCCTGTTTTACCTTGCCGGATTTAGCCAGAACCAAACCTTTTCTGCTGATATAAGAAAGGAGTTTTTTGGTATTTAAAAAGAAGTCCAACTCGTTAGTCGCGAGCTTTTCCTGTCTTTGGCGAGTTCCTTTTTTAACGGAAGGCAGGATCGGATTGTTTTGGATATATTTAAGAAGTTCTTCCGGAAGAGCAAAAATCCTGACGAACTTCTCTTCTACGAAACAAACGTCTGCAATCATCCCTTTTTCGACCAAGGAAGGAATAATGGTCTCGTACTTGCCTCGGCTCATTACGATAAAACTTCTGATATCGTCCGCGTCAGCCGCACCGCCACTCAGGTAGATCCTGACCACGGTATCTCTTTCCAGTTCGGATAAGGATACAATAGCTGCCTCATACGCCTCGTCGGAAGTCGCGTGAGTGATAAACTTGCGAATACTATCTATCTTTGCAGGAGCCTTGACTGCTTTTTTCCATTCGTTGGAAATATCAGTCAGCTTCTTACGATCTAGAAGTTTTTCGACGGAGACCTTATATTTGTCTCCTTTCAGGTTTTGATCTAAGGAAACTAAATCTGCCAGCTCGTCAAAGGCATGGTACTTATCCAGGTTATTGGTAAGTCTTTCTCTGTTTTTTCTTTGGTATACGAGTTGGTATTTGCGAAGAAGGTTAAGTTCCATCTCCACGTTGATAGGAGGAATGTTTACTTTTCGGGAAATCTCTCCCAACGTAAGAACATTCTTATTTTTTAAGATAGAAGTATAGATATTAACTTGGAGTACAGTGAGTTTTTCAAGAACCCCTTTGAGGTAAAACTCGTCTAGAAAACTGTCATAAAGAAACTTAACGTTCTTATTCTTTTCCTTGAACGGGAGCTTGGGAATGTTCCAGAGAGAGGCGGTCTTCTTTAGGTCGTTCAGTTCGAGTTTTTCTAATTCTTGCAATAAAACCGATTCGCCGCTCATACCACTGACCGAAATTATCGTTCGAGAGCCATACTCCAATTCTCGCCGCTCCCGTAAACTAAAATACGGTTTTCTCGGCCGAGCATGAAAAATAGACCCGAGTACCTTTCTTTAGGTTCCTTATCCCGAACAGAGTATCTTTCTCCCTGATTTGGATTGTGTTCCTTTCAAGTTATCTTAATCTGGAGCTGAAATGCCAGGATTTCTAGACCAACTTCTGCAAGGGGTAAACAGTGCTAGTCGCATAGTGACCAGTAGTTATGTTTTTTCCACCAAAACCATCCTACTTTTAAAGGATTTAGCTACAGGAGGAAGCAGTTCGCGTAATATTCCAGTCCGACTGAGAGAAGCGTTTGAAGAATTAGGAGCAACGTATATTAAATTAGGCCAATTCATCGCTTCGGCCCCTTCTCTCTTTCCAGAAGAAATCGTAACAGAGATGCAAAAATGTTTGGATTCCGTACGACCTCTTCCCTTCTCTGAGATCGAAAAAGTATTAAAAAAAGAACTGGGTAGAGATTACCAAAATTTATTCCAAAGTATAGATCCGGTTCCAATGGCGTCAGCCTCCATCGCGCAAGTACATTCCGCAGTGACCAAGGACGGTTTGGATGTGGTAGTTAAGGTGCAAAGACCGGATATAGAAGGTGCGTTAGGAGCAGATCTCAATCTTCTATTCTTAGCCTCAAAATTATTCGAAGTATTCGTGCCGGGCCTGAACAAATCAGGACTTTCAGAAATGGTGGGAATGTTCCAATCTTCCATTTTAGAAGAAATTGATTTTATAAAAGAAGCAAATAACTGCGAAGAATTCGAAAGATACCTTCTAGCCTCCGGAGAAACCAGAGCAAGAGTTCCTAAAATTTATAAAGATCTCAGCACCAAAAAAGTTTTGGTTATGGAGAAATTCTACGGAGCGCCTATTACGGACGAAGTTTCTCTTCGTAAATTCAGTAAGGACCCTTCTAAGACGCTTTCAGACGCATTGGAGATCTGGTTTTCTACACTTTCCAGATCCGGATTTTTTCATGCGGATGTACATGCAGGAAATCTAATGATCCTAAGAGATGGAACAGTAGGTTTTATAGACTTCGGGATCGTAGGTAGGATTTCCTCAAAAGTCTGGGAAGGTCTAATGATCTTTTTAGAAGGTCTTGCTTTAAATAGAACGGATAGGATCGCAAGCGGCCTAGTTCGTATGGATGGGACCGCTAAAGGCGTAGACGAAAAAAAATTAGCCAAGGACTTGGAAACTGTCTTCGATCAAATGAGTAAGATGGTCTTGGACATTCAAATGGGAGAATTGGACGCATTTGACGAGCAGAAAATGAATGCTATGCTTTTCGAGTTCCGAGACATTTCGGACAGGAACGGATTAAAGATCCCAAAAGAATTCGGACTTCTTATTAAACAAATCTTATACTTTGACAGATATATCAAATCTTTCGCACCGGAACTCGATCTGATCCGGGACAGGGAAAAATTTATCAAATGAAATCCAAACTTTTCGAATTGGAAGAGGGAGAATCCGGAAAAATTACCGGAATTAAAAACGAATCCGGAAAAACGGGACTGGTCCGTAACCTTTTAGATATGGGTTTTCTTCCGGGAACAAAGATCACCGTGGTCCGAAAATTCCAGGACCAGGACAAGATGATCGTAAAATTAGGCCTTGTTCGATTGGCCATTCGAAAATTAGAAGCGGATCTTCTGGAATTGAACTAGTTTATGAAATTATTAAATACTGAAATACAAACTCTGGAAACTAAAACGGAGAAGTTCCGGGTTTTACTTACGGGGAATCCAAACTGCGGCAAATCCACATTATTTAATAGGCTTACCGGTCTTAGACAAAAAACAGGAAACTACCACGGAGTCACCGTAGAAAAAGCGGAAGGAACTATCCATACGGAAGATAGAACCGTTCATATAGTAGATCTTCCTGGTGCATATAGTTTAGGCGGAGAATCGGAAGACAAACAGGTAACCACCCGCATTCTTCTTTCCAAGGGAACGGAAGACAAACTCATCTTCGTATTGGACGCTGTTGCGATAGAAAGAGGACTCCAATTTTTATTACAGGTTACTTCTCTAAAGATCCCTATGATAGTAGCGGTCACAATGAACGATACCTTGGAAAAAAAAGGAGTTCATTTAGATCTGAAAGCTCTATCCAAGGCATTCGGTGTTTCTTTTTATTTCGTAAATCCAAGATCGGGAGAAGGTGTAGAAGTTTTAGAAAAAGTTCTGACCGATCCTTCTTCTTATAAGATCCCGGAGCCTGATTTTTCCTGGGATAAAAAAAGAACTGCACTCATAGAATCAGTACTTTCTAAACTATCAGTAGACGATCCAGACTCGGTCCGATTCGTATTAGAAAATAGTTTTAAAGAATTCAGCGGTGAAAGTCTGCAAACAGGACTTCCTTCTGTCGGATTTTTCCCCGAAAAAACCAGGGACTTCATCCGCTCCGAATGGCAAAAATCTAAATTAGAATTTTCTTATGGAGAAGAATTGGTCCAAAGATCCATCTGGATCAAAAAACTCTTATCCAAAGCAGTTTCGGGTTCCGAAATTGCCGAAAAAGGGATATTAGGATTTGCGGATAAAATACTTCTCCACCCGATCTGGGGCCTTACGATCTTTTTAGGGATCATGGCCCTTGTATTCCAATTCTTATTCACCTGGTCGGAAGTGCCCATGGATTGGATAGAAGCAAGAATTAGCGATCTTGCGGATTGGACGGGCAATTATTTACCGGAAGGACCGGTACGTTCTCTGATCCAAGAAGGAATGATAGGTGGAGTCGGAGCAGTTTTAGTATTCGTTCCTCAGATCAGTTTATTATTCTTATTCATCGGGATCATGGAAGAAAGCGGTTATATCGCAAGAGCCTCCTTCCTAATGGACAGGTTTATGGGAAGATTCGGCCTTTCCGGAAAATCCTTCATTCCATTACTTTCCAGTGCTGCATGCGCAGTCCCTGCGATCATGGGTACGAGAACGATAGAGAACAAAGCGGATAGGCTCACTACAATCCTGGTATCTCCGCTCATCACATGTTCTGCCAGATATCCGGTTTATATTTTAGTAATAGGAACGGTTTTCTCAGCGGAGCCTGTTCTTGGGATCTTCTCCCCTAAAGTCCTAGCGTTATTCGGTCTTTTCTTATTGGGAATGTTCACTTCGATGGGAGCTGCGTTCTTATTCAAAAAGACTTTTTTCAGATCGGAACCTGCTTACTTTTTGATGGAACTTCCCAGATACCAATTGCCTTCTCTCAAAAGTTTATTTTTTACCGTTTATAAAAAGATCAGAGCATTTATAGGGAACGCTGGAAAAGTAATCCTATTCATTTCCATCATTCTATGGTTCCTAGCAAATTATCCAAGGGTAGAAGGTTCCAAAACAGAAAACTTAAGCCCTACACAAGCAAAGTCCCTGCAAATCTCTGAATCATATGCAGGAAGAATGGGGAAAATGATGGAGCCTGTCTTAGCGCCGATCGGTTTCGGCTGGAAGATGGGACTCGGGATCATTACATCCTTTGCAGCAAGAGAAGTAATGGTATCCACATTATCCATTGTATACGGGGTCCAAGGAGAAGATTCTGAAGATGAAAATCTAAGGTCAGCTCTCCGAAAGGACAAGGATCCAGAGACTGGAAAACCTGTTTGGACAATTGCGAGCGCTTTAAGTTTACTCGTATTTTTTGCGTTCGCATGTCAATGTATGTCCACTCTCGCAGTAGTAAAAAAAGAGACAAACTCTCTTTTTTGGCCGTTCTTTATGTTCACATACATGACAATTCTTGCATATACTTCCTCTTTTTTAGTTTTCCATTTTTCTAAATCTTTAGGCTGGAATTAATAATGATAAAAAGGCTACCAACAAACCTTAGGATAATTTTATTTTACTCTTTTTGTTTTTTGATCCTTTTAACTATTTTTAGATTTGTATTACTCTTTATCTACTTTTCTAAACTGGGGAACTCCTCAATTAGCGAAGTAATTAACTCATTTTTAATTGGGATACGTTTCGACCTATGCGTGATCTCCATTGTGATCGGGTTATCTTGGATCTTATCATCTTTTCATTATCCGAATCGTTGGAAATACTACAGGTATATTTGGGGGATTCTTCCGATTCCATTATTCTTATGGATGACCGGACATTTGATCGGAGACACGATCTACTTCGGAGAAGCTGACAAACATCTAGGATATGAAGGTTTTGTATTTTTAGGAAAAGACCTGATCATACTAATAGAAGCCGGGATCAAGAATGACACTTTAAAAGTGGTTCTGGGACTGATCGGAATATTTACGGGACTTCCTGCATTAATTTATCTTTTTATAAAATACAATGGATATCAATATTCTCCGGAAAATAGAACCAAAGAATTAGCTCAGATCCCTATCTCCATCATCTTATTACTGCTTCTATTCCGAGGAGGGGTCCAATCTAGACCATTAAGGTCCACGGAAGCAATCCATTCGGAAAATCCATTTTTAAACCAGCTCCCTTTAAACGGTGTATTCACCACGATCATGGATCTAAAATCCAAATCCATTCTTCCCGAATTACAAATGTCCAAAGAAGAATCGATCCGGATCGTACAAAATGAAATAGATTATGCAGGTGCAAAGTTTATAGATCCTGAATATCCGCTGTTAAGAGAAACTTCAGAGACAAGAAAAGAAACTCCTCCGAATATAGTGCTCATTCTTCTGGAAAGCTGGACTGGAAAATTCCTGAAGCCAAACGGAGACGGAATTGTAGGAGGAAGAGAACTCACTCCTAATTTTAATTCTCTCGTAAAAGAGGGTAGATACTTTCCTAGATTTTTTGCAACTGGCGGAAGGACAGTAAACGGACTCATGTCCGTTCTCACAGGAATTCCGGATCGTCCAGGGATCACAGTGGTGAGAACCCATCAGGTTCTAGGAAATTTCGGTGGTCTTGGATCCTTGTTAAGACCTTTAGGATATTCTACTTACTTTGTGCATGGCGGAGATGTGGGATTCGATAATATGAGTTTTCTTTTTCCTCATTGGGGCTTCGACAATATCATCGGAAAAGAGGAAATCGAAAAAACTGGAAAGTATAAATCTGGAGCATGGGGATTTTACGACGGAGACGTATTAGAAGAATTACATAATACCATATCAAAAGCAAAACAACCTTTCGCAGCAGTCAGCCTTACATTAACCACACATTACCCCTACCAAGTACCGGATACATTCAAAAATATGTATCCGGAAACGATGAAGGATGGCGACTATTTTAATACATATCATTATTCGGACGAATCCATCGGAAAATTTATGGAGAAGGCGAAAAAGTCTCCCTACTTCAAAAATACCATCTTCATATTCGTGGCGGACCATACTCATCATAGAGACCTGAATCCATTCGAAGATCGTAATATTCCTCTCCTAATCTATTCTCCTAAATATGTAAAGCCTGGATTAGATCCCAAGGTCTCTTCTCAGTTGGATGTGATCCCTACTATCTTAGGGCTCGTAGGCAAGAAGGTAAAATTTTCTTCCTTCGGTAGGGACCTACTTTCTAATTCTTCGTATTCTAGAACCGGCGGTTCTTATTTTGCATTTTCCAGCGTGATCGGCTGGATCGAGAACGAATATGCTCTTTATAGGTCCACGGAAGGTGAACTCCGAGAAGCCTATCCTATGCCTTGGAGCGAAAACAAGTCCAAGTGCGCCTCCATTAAGGAGACCTGCGATCAATATGAGCAGAGGGCCAAGGCGTTTCTAAATCTGAGCTATGAGCTTTTAAATACGAATCGGATCTTCCCGGAGAAGTAAGAGAAATTCTTCCCTTTCCGACCAGGTATTCCGATCTTAGTCTAAAGGGTCAGCCCCTTTCACTTCAGGAGAAAGAATGTCTTTTTCGAAAAGTTTTCGTTTGGAAGAAAAATGGGAGATAGGTCCGGTTTCTTCCCCATTTATAATCGCTGAGATCGGATTAAATCATAACGCAGATCCGGAATTAGGAAAGAAAACCATCCAAGCCGCGAAAAAAGCGGGAGCAAACGCAGTAAAATTCCAAACCTATAAGACCGAGAATTTTTTAGATATTAAAAATCCTAAGGCGAAAGTACTCGTGGATATCTTCCAGACCTACGAACTTTCCGAAAAACTTCATATTGAATTCCAAAAAACTGCAAAAGAAGAAGGGCTTTTCTTTTTTTCCACTCCTCTTGATCCAGGAAGTGTAGACCTTTTGGTAAACTTGGGAGTGAAAGCTCTTAAGATCGCAAGTGGAGATATAGTGAATAAACAACTTCTGCAAAAATGTGCAGGCACGGGACTTCCTTTATTCTTGTCCAGCGGCGCCGCCGAAGGTTTCGAAGTCATTCGCGCGTTGGAACTTTTGGAATCCGAAAAAGTGAAAGATCTTGTATTATTCCATTGTGTTTCCCTTTACCCTACTCCACCCGAAAAAGCGAATTTGCAGACTATTGAATATTATAAAAATATATTTAATGGCCCCCTAGGTTTTTCGGACCATACTGCCGGAAGTATTGCAGGTGCGTTGGCAGTATCCCTAGGCGCAAGCGTTTTAGAAAAACATTTCACTCTAGATAAAACTCTTCCCGGTCCGGACCATACCATTTCTGTGGATCCTTCCGAACTAAAATCCTATGTAGAAAATGCGAAACTTGCATTTCAAATGAGAGGAGAAAAGAAGAAGATCGTGCAACCTGCGGAAGCCGGAGGCAGATTTTTCGGAAGAAGAGGATTATATGCAGATCAGAACGGAAATCCGATCGCACTACGCCCCGACCTAAGCCAAGAAGATAAGAGATATTTTGATTCGTGGAAGCTGGATGAGGCATACTCTATCGTCAAACAAAGTAAGGGACCGAAACCGGGAGAATCTTTCATCTCTTAATATGATCCGAAAAATCTGTCTTTTATTTACGGCTCTTTCTTTCGGCATATCCGCAGCTCCCAAGTCCTATGGTTCCTTGGGTTCCGAAGTGGATTTTTTGGATTTCGGAAAAGTGACAGTGGCGCCCTTTTCCTATTCCGTATCTTCTTCTTATGATGAAGAATACGGTGCATTCAATCTATTCGATTCCAATCCTAAATCCTATTGGTATTCTTCCGGAGAAAATAAACCGGAATGGATCATTGTGGATTTCGGTTCTAAAAGGCTGATCAATTCCATCGAAGTCTTGGTTCCTATGTTCCGAGGAAAAAGAGCCACCGACGAATATGAGATCCAAGTTCTTCATCAAGAAAACTGGAAAACTATTTTTAAGAATGATAAGGTCGACTTAGTCAATCATCATAATCTTCCACCAATCGATGCATCCATTCTTAGATTATATTTTCCTAAAAAAGAAGAAAAGAGCATTGTGATCGGCGAATTTAAGATCCTGCTCAACGGCACCGTACTAAATTCGGTTTCCAACAGATTCACCGGATACCAATATCCTGTTCCTGATGGACTTCTTCCGGAAAAAGATTACCAACTTCCTGGGGCACCTAGAGAGTATAGGAATGGGATTCATAAAGGATTAGATATTTATTATAAAAGAGAAAAGATTGGCCCTCCCCGACGTTTAACCTTTGACGATGTTTTGGTGTCTCCTGCAGACGGAACTATCATCCGGGCAGATCTGGATTATTCTCCTATGACACTTTCAGAATTCCAAAGATATTCCGCTCTAGCCCAGAAAAACGGTGTTACGTATGTGGAAAAAGATTTTGGAGGCAGACAGGTTTGGATAGATCATGGGAACGGGGTTATGACCTCTTTCAATCATCTTTCGTCTATCAAAAGAGGGATCAAACCGGGTGCAAAAGTAAAATCAGGCGAAGAGATAGGTAACGTAGGTAATTCGGGTCTTATGGGAGAAGCAAAAGGAAATGATGAAAACATTCATTTGCATTTCGAGATCTGGGTGGACGGAGAATATCTAGGAGCGGGAGTTCCTACCAGCCAGATCCGAAAGCTTCTGCAGTTTTTCTTTTCTAAATCGAATCTAAATTAAAGGATCCCTTTAGATCTCAAATAGCCTAAAATTTTTATCCCGAAAAACCAAGTGATCCAGCCTCCCACTGCTGCAAATGCATATAGAAAGGAAAATAACAAGCCGTATTTGATTGTCCATTCCAGAGATATTTTACATTTTTTCAAAAAGGTTATAAATCCTCCGGATACTGCGCCGGTTTCCTTTAAGGTGAATTTGATCGTACAGAATTCATTCTCCTGATCGAATTCGCCTAACTTCACTCCCAAGTCTTGTATCTTACCTTCTATCTCTAAAATTTCTTTTTCCAGAGAGATCAATTCTTCTATCTTACCGTTCTTTCCTTTTAAACCCAAAAGACCTGCTTTAGATTTTTCCAAGGAGATTCGGGTAGCTGTGATGTTTTTGTACTCGTTTGTTTTGTCCGTCTTATTCACTGAAATGGAATCGATAACGCCTATAGTTTGGATGGACTCTACCACAGAATCGAACTTGTCCGGGTTCACACCTATACCCAACTGTAATGTCCTTTTGCCAGGGAGTCCGGATCTTTGCTCGTATTGGATGACACCTTTTACATCTTCTACCAACTTGCGGGTCTTCTTTTCGTTTTCATCAAACTCGGAAGTTTTGGAAGAAACTGCTGCAACCTTCTCATATTTTTGAGAAGATGCGCTGATGGTGGTTTTGTCCTGAGGAGCGTAAAACTTTTCCGATGCATAGTTTTTACGTCCATAATCGAAATTGATAGAGGAACCTTGTTCTTGGTTTACGATATTAGTTTCCGGACCTACCGCATAACTGTAGATGAGCCTGATTATAAATAAAAATAAAAAAATCCCCGCAAATACTAATGAAAACTTTTTAACAAACTTAGAAACGCCGCTGAATTGTTCCATCCTACCCTACTTTTTAACTGAAAAATTGACTTATTGGACCCTTCTAGATTCCGATCGGATCCTTTGTAATAGGTCCGATTCCACAAGATTTCCGTTATGAAGGCATTTTTTATAATAAGAATTTCGAATATGGACCCTTTCCTCTTCCGTTAAAGACCAATCCGGTATTTCTTTTCTCATTCTAAATCCTAGATGAGAAAGCACAATTGCCACCGTTACAGAAATATTATAACTTTCGGTAAAACCGTACATCGGAAGTCTTAGGAATACATCCGCTTCTTCCATTGCGTAAGAAGATAATCCTTTTTCTTCGGATCCGAATAGTATTGCACTTGGTTTGTCTAAAGGTAAAGTATCCAGTTCGTAAGAATTTTCTAATGTATGCGGAGAAGTTCCCACGATCCTGTAACCTTTCTCCTTTAAACCGCTTATACAATGTCTAGTATTATCGAAATTTGGCTTTTGGTATCTATGAATCTGGATCCACTTTTGTGCACCCAGAGAAATACCTTCATTCGGTTTATAGGAGTTTCGATTTTCTATTACATGGATCTCTGTTAGGCCTAAACACTCCGAAGTTCTTACAGGAGCACTAGCATTATAAGGTTGGAATATATCCTCCATTACAATTGTTAAGTACTTTGTACGATAAGAGGCTACTTCATGGATCTTTGAGACCTTCTCCGCCGATATAAGAGTTTTAAAATATTCTTCTAACTGGATCGCTTCCTCTAGATTTACAAAATTTGAATGTTCTTGCGAGAGTTTCATGTTCAAAATGTTTTATTTCCTAGACAAATCTTGAGAGAAAATCGAAAGCGCTCAGAATAACACTAAACATATATCAAGCAATTATGTACATCCGGATTTATTTTCTGCTTCGAAGTACATTTCAAAAGGGATAATATAAAAAAACCGGAGAAAATAAAAAAATTCTAAAGTTTTTTTAAAAAGGGATTGTACTTTGTTTCCGAAAATCTATTATGTCCCCTATCTTGTCCGGTGGTGAAGGAAAATGCCCGAGCAATTGCAAAAGATTCTGAATAATATCAAGGAGTTCTTCAACTCTTTAGATACGACAAAGAAACTGATTTTAGGTGGAGTGGCGATCACTGTGGTCGTTGCCTTAGGGCTTCTGACAACCGTTTCCTCCCAAAAGAATCGAGTCATACTATTTCAAAACCTAACAGCGAAGGATTTCGCAGAGGTTACTAAAAAATTGGACTCTATGGGCTATTCCTATAGCACAGGAGACACGAGCATCGTAAGTGTGGATCCGGAACAAAGGCAAGAAATTATCACAAAACTTGCTCAAGAGAACCTGATCCCTGCAGGTGTGCAAGGCTGGGAACTCTTCAATGTGGAGAAATTCACGGAAACCCAGTTCGACAAGGACATCAAAAAGTATCGAGCACTCAAAGGAGCAATCGAACAATCCCTGATGACACTACGCCCTGTAGACAAAGCATTCGTGAACATCGCAATACCGGAAGATGAACTGTTCAATTCGAATGCTTCTCCCGTAAAAGCCTCGGTCATTTTGCATTTTATCCCCGGAGTCGAAGGGATTTCCAAAAAAGAAGTCAAAGGTATCGTAAACTTGGTTTCCAGAGCGGTTCCTAAGCTCAAACCGGAAAACGTAGTTGTTGCGGATGCTGACGGCAAGATCATCTCCGACTTCGAAGAAGACCTGGAAAAAGAAAGATTAGAACTCAGAGTTGTACAAGAGAAATTAAGGATCCAAGAAGAACAAAGGATCCAAAGACTCATCGACGTTAGAAACACTCTTCGCTGGTTTTTAGGCGGAGAAGACAGAGTGGATATCACCCGCTTTGAATACATGTTAAACTGGGACAAAGAATCTTATAAAGATAACCAAGTATCCCCTGTGATCGAAAGACCGGACGATCCAAACACTCCTTATTCCGAATTGAAGATCGTAGACGGCTATAGCTTGAAAGTTTCTTCCAAAGAAACTAGCGAACAATTCACAGGAAGAGGATTCACTCCAGACGGGCCTGCAGGAACTGAGCCTAACCTTCCTCCTGGTTATAAAGATACCGACTACCAAAAAGCGGATTATAAGAAAACTGAGAACATTAATAACTTCGAATTCAACAGAAGAGTTAGCGAAGTCCAAAAACAACCTTGGAAGATCGAAAAAGTAAATCTCTCCGTGGTAGTGGACGGCCAATGGACTAAAAAAGAAAACGCGGATGGAACCGGATATGATAGAACCTATATCCCAGTTTCTGACGAAGATATTCGAACTGTCCGTAAAAACTTAGAAGCAGCAGTTGGTATAGACAAAGCAAGAGGAGACCAAATCTCCGTAATCAGCATTGCAAAAGACCGCACCGCTCAATTCGCCGCAGAAGACGAAGAATTAAGAAAACAAAAAGCGATCCGCCAAATGGTCATCGCATCTTTGGTAATCGTACTATTCTTAATACTCACCATCCTCATCTACAGAGCGATCAAAAAAGAAATCGCAAGACGCCGCAGACTACGTGAAGAAGAACTCGCAGCAATGCAGCAGATGATGAGAGAAGCAGCTCTCCGAGTTATGGACGACGGAAGCGCAGAAGTCGAACTCTCTCTGGACGAAAAACTCAGAAGAGAACTTCTCGAAAACGCGATCACACTGGCCAGGGAAAAACCGGAAGAAGTGGCACAACTTCTACGCACCTGGCTATCTGAAGAGGAAGCAACCTAATGAGTATCCTGTCCGGAAAAAGAAACCGGGCGGGACAGCTCCTCCGAATCCTGGGGGAGCATCTTCCCCCGGAAGTGTTTCGCCACCTTGGGCCTCAGGACACGTCGAAACTTTTAGAAAGTTTTCACAAGTCCGGCAAAATAGAAGCGAAACAAGAAAGAGAACTTTTAGGCTCCTTCTTAGAAGGACTCTCCAGCGTTCCTAAAGAAGGGATCGATCGAGACACCTTGGCTTTGATCCAAGAACTCGAAACCATCCTAAAAGAGGATCTGGTTAGAGAGCCGGAATGGTCCGAAGAACTCAAATCCTATACCAAGGATGAACTTTCCAAGATCGTAGCCGGAGAATCCGCAGACAGAATAGCACTTATATTCTGCTACGCGGATCCGGATACTTCTGCCAGAGTCTTGGAAGAATTTCCGGAAGAGACCCAGGAGGAGATCCTACTTGCTATCCGAAATTTGGATCTTTCCTCAGTGGGACTTTTGGACTCTTTGGAGAGGTTTTTACGCTTCAAGAAGGAAGTCCTAAAATCTCCAGGGTCCGGAGTTCCTACCAGGGACAAGGGTGGCAAAAGAGCCGCGGAACTTTTGGGCAAATTGGACCCCCAAGATTCCCAGAAATTATTCTCCAGGATACGCGAAAAGAGCCAGTCGTTTGCCGAAAATATAAATAAGCATTTCTTCCGAATGGAAGACCTGATGGATCTAAGCCGCGAAGCCCTAAACAAGTTTATGTCGGAACTCCATCCAATCGTGACCGCGACCGCTTTTAAAGGCACCGAACCGGAAACGAAACAGGTCTTACTGGAGAGGTTGGATCCTTCTCTCGCCTCCTCCATCCGATTGGAAGAAGATTCTATGGGACCGGTTTCTTTAGCAGAGATTGAAACCGCCCAGAATGGACTACTTGAAATTTTTAAGGAATCCGTAGAATCAGGAAGAATCAAGTTCCGGAGAAAGAACTAATATGTCAAAACTAGTCTTCAAACCTATCCAAATCGCGGACATGCAGGATCAGGTAGAGCTGCAAATTCCGGACAAATATAAGAAATTCCATAGGGACGAAGACGCCGAAGAGTTCGAGGTCGACCAAGAAGGAAATATTATAGAGCAATACCAAGGCCCATCCATCGAAGAGATAGAGGCCGAGCTCAACCGTTACAAAGAAGAAACGGAAGAAAACATCAAAACAATGCTCGAGGACTCCCGCCGCAAGTCGGAAGAGATCGAGGAAGAAGGTCGTAAAAAAGCCTTCCAAATGATCCAGGATTCCAAAGAGAAGATCAAACTCGAAGAGGATTCAGGTAAGGCCAAAGCGGAACAGATCTTGGAAAGAGCCAAGATGGAAGCCGAAAGAATGATCAAAGAAGCCGAGATGAAAACGGCAGAGATCGAACATGAGGCTTACTTAAAAGGATTCGAAGCAGGAAGAGAGGTAGGTTTTAGAAAGGGACAAGGAGAAGTCCGACGCCTCATCGACCGTCTCGGAACCATCGTAGGTAAAGCCATCGATATCCGCGCTGAACTCATCCAGGCATCCGAAAAGCAGATGGTGGAGATGATCCTTATCATCGCTCGTAAGATCATTAAAGATGAGATCATCGAGCGTAAAGAAATCGTACTCAATAATATCAGAGAAGCCCTAAAACGTATCAAGGATAGGGACCGTGTGGATATCCGGGTCAACTTTGCCGACTTGGAAATCACCACTGCCCACAAAGACGAACTTATCAAACTTATGGAGTCTCTTCGTAAGGTCAATATCTACGAAGACTCTCGCGTCGACAGAGGAGGAGTCATCATCGAGACAGATGTTGGTGCCATCGACGCAAGGATCTCCACCCAGCTCAAAGAAATCGAAGAAGCAATTCGAAATGCGGAGCCGATCTAATCCACCATTCACGTCCAAACTTAGTCTCCTACCCGGCCGCCTAAAACCAAGGCGGTCGGGTCAGGGGGGTTTTCTTTGTAGGCACTTCGACAGGATTTCCATTCCATCCTTAAGTGACATAATTCAGTTATATTCTCATTATCACTTGACTCCGGGTAAAATCCCAGGGACAGTATCCGGTATCTAAGAGCTAAGATCATGATAGAGAAGAAGTTCCACGAAAAGGTAGACGTCATCTCCAAGTATTTCCTGATCTTGGACCGTACAGAAACCATCCGCAAGTCCGGAAGAGTCGTTCGTGTCTCCGGAAACGTAATTTATTCAGAAGGACCTCCCGATTCCAAGATCGGAGAGATCATGGAAGTCCAAAAAGCAGGAACAGAAGGTTACCTGCAATGCGAGATCGTAGGCTTCGAAAGCCATGTATATACACTAATGCCTTTGGGTCCCGTAGAAGGAGTGTATCCTGACGCATTCGTATTTTCTTCGGGAAGAAGTTTGAATGTCCCTGTAGGAAAAGAACTCCTAGGTCGGGTGCTCAACGGTGTAGGACGTCCAATCGATAAAAAAGGACTTATCATCACTTCGGAAGAAAAATCTCCGGAAGGAGAAAGTATAAATCCTCTGGATCGACCTGTAATCCGGGACATTCTTCTTACAGGTGTAAGAGCGATAGACGGAATTTTAACAGTAGGTAGAGGACAAAGATTAGGGATCTTCTCAGGTTCCGGTGTGGGAAAATCCAGCTTACTCGGTATGATCGCGAGATTCACGAATGCAGACGTAAACGTGATCGCGCTCGTTGGAGAACGAGGCAGAGAGGTGAACGAATTTTTGGAGAGGGACCTTGGTAAAGAAGGTCTTGCAAAATCGGTAGTATTCGCTGCAACCTCGGACGCACCCAAAATGGAACAGGTCAACTGTGCCCTACTTGCCACTTCCGTTGCGGAATATTTCAGAGAACAAGGACTGCATGTAAACTTAATGATGGATTCCTTGACCAGGTTCGCGCATGCAAATCGGGAAATCTCGGTTTCCAATCATGAGCCTCCTATCACCAGAGGTTTTAGTTCATCTGTTTTTACTAAATTAGCAAAACTTGTTGAACGTTCCGGTACTTCCAAATCCGGAGGAAGTATTACAGGATTTTATACTATCCTGACTGACACAGACGAGATGGAAGATCCGATCGCAGACGCTGTGCGAGGTTATATAGACGGGCATATTATTCTTTCCCGTAAACTTGCGGAGAGAAACCATTATCCTGCAATCGATATCCCTGCTTCCCTATCCAGGGTAATGCAATCCATAGTAGAAGAAGATCAGTTCATGAGGGCCGGTATGATCCGAGAGCTTATCTCCACATATAATTCGGTGGAAGAATTAATTCTACTAAATGCGTATGTAAGAGGGTCCGATCCGAAAGTAGATCTTGCCATCCGTAAAAAAGATAGGATAGATTCTTACCTAAAACAAAGACTTGCGGAAAGAAGTCTTTTCCCTCAGACCATCAGCGGTTTAAAAGATATCTTAAAAGAAGAAAGAGAAGAAGAGGAATTCTAATCGATGAAAAGATTCCAATTCAGACTCGAACCTGTACTTCGTTTAAAGAAGATCAAAGAGGACCAAAAACTCAAAGAACTTTCGGAATTAGTAGCCGAAGTCAATCAACGTAAATCCGAAATAGATTCTAACGAAGCAAGGATACGCTCCTTATCTTCTACCGAACTGGCAGGAAGTACGGACCTAAGAGAATATTCTTATTTGCAAACTTATATGAGACAACTTCTGACTCGAAATACTGAGTTAGAAACTGAGATCCATTCCTTTGATGAACCTGTTGAGAAAAAAAGAACGGAAGTAACAGAGGCAAGAAAAGAGAAGAAGGTACTGGAACTTCTAAAAGAAAACCGTTTCAAGGAGTACATTCACTCCTATAGAAAGGCGGAAAAAATCCAGGCAGAAGAGCAATTTTTAGCAGATCTTTATAGGAAGACTAGGGAGGAAACATATGGGGCTGATAGATCTAAACGGGATCCGAAAGTATTTACCTATGATACGGGAGGCGTCGAGCGCACCGGTACAGAAGATGCGGGACTTTCTGAACTCAGAAAACTTTACGAGCGTTATAAAAAGTGACCTCCCCTTTTTAGAAGTACGCAAAACTGTCGAATCTTCCGATCCTTTAATCGGGAGTATGTCGAATCTCCAAGATAAGATTTCCCATTTAGAAAATAAGGCCGGGGAGTTGGAAAAAAGAATTTCAGGATCCAGGCTGGACATTCGGGTATAAGAAGTGGCAAGTTTAACCGACAAAGCAAGAGCAGTATATCTAGTACTTCTGATCTTCTTCTTAGTGTTGATCGGATTTTTTGCGTTCCATTATTTTCAGATCATAGACGCTGCTGAAATTTTTCCTTTTTTAAGGACAGAACCAGGTTTAGTAAATGCGGATTCTGAATCCCCTTCCGAATTGGAAAAATTGGAATTCCGCAAAGAAATGGAAAGGCTCGCCAAAGACAGGGACGAGATCTCTCAAAAAGAAGATGAATTAAAGAAAGAAAAAGAGCGTTTAGAAGCCGAATTGGAAAAGATCGAGGAACTGAAACGAGGTCTTACTTCCAAGGAGAATGAGCTCAAATCTTCTGAATCCGAAAGAAATAGCAGAGGCAAATTGGTTAAGGTCATGGCGGAGAAGGTAGCGAATATGCCTCCAGACAATGCCGTTCAGATGCTGACCAATTGGCCGGATAAGGATATCATAGATGTATTCATCCAAATGGACAAGGACGCGGAACAGGACGGTAGACAGACTATCACTACTTACCTTCTCACCTTGTTCCCAGCAGAACGCAGGGCGAATATTACGAATAAATGGTTGTCAAGATCGGATGTGATCAAGGCCCCCGAATCCAATTCTGAATCCGAAGAACTCTAAAATTTTATGAAAAAGATAACGATCCTTTTTTTTTCTATACTAGTATCATACACAGGAGCCATCTACTCAAAGAGTAAAAAGGCAGCTCCTGCAAAACCGAAATATGTTTCCGGCGAAGAACTTGTCAATAACCCAGGGAAAGCCGTGGGAGAGACTGTCCGAGTTGCCGGAACAGTGACCCATGTGCTCTACAAAGGTAATTCGATCCGATTCGTGGTTCACTTCTCAGGAAAACCAGTGGTCTTAGATTCCGACGATTACAGTTTAATGAACCGTGTATCCGTAGGTTCCTACGTAGAAGTCTGTGGATTTTATCTAAAAAATAAGAAGCTGGATCTGGACGGAAAAAGAACAGACATGCCTTCTATCGTTATAGAACAGACTTATTGTACGAATTAGCGTTTCGTGCGGAGCCCACAGAGTTCACTGAAATTATTTCGTGCGCTCTACGTGGTCTCTGTGCGAAAAAAATCCAAGCCTCATTTCGAGCTTCTATTCTTTAAGAAAATTTCCACTCTTTCTTTTGCATTCTTTCTAATATTCGCGTAGAAAAAATGGAAATCTCCAGTATGTAAATTTCCATCCTTTCCTAAATTGGGAGTTCTAGTGATTTCAGGCTCGTGTATCCATAATACTCCTGAATTACATTTAGCATCCGCGCCCCCCGGGATCAATTGATCAAAACTTCTGTTTACGCTTCCTAAGTTTTCAGACTTTGGAGAATATTCCTCATCCTGTTTCCAACTCAAAGGATTCACACAGACTGTGTCTTTTCCGTATCTGTCCAATAATCTACCCGGAGAATTTCCCCAAATATAGGAATTCCACCCTACTACACATCCGGTTTCTTTCGGATTGGAGCATACGGGCAGACCGGTTTCTTCCGCTTTGAACGGAAATCCGATCGAATAAGATGCAATTAGGTTTTTCTTATATTCTAGATTGGAAGAGATTACTTCCTTGAGTAAGCGGATAGAATGTCGGGTGCCTTGGCTATGAGAAGCTATGATAAAAGGCCTTCCCTTATTCCAATGTTTCATATAATACAAAAAGGAAGACTTCACATCCTCATAGGCAAAATCCAAAGCGGCTTCTCCTTCGGAAGCATCCTTTGTAAAAACAAAAAAAGCAGCCTGTCTATATCTGGGAGCATACACTTTACAACACTCATTAAATGCGCTTGCTTGGGTCCGAATAGGATGTTTATCGGTTCTTTCGTTTAAACTCTCGTCCTTGAGATCTCCATTCCAATATTTAGGTCGAAGAAGTAATGTGGTCGGATGAATGTAAAAGGTATCCGCCTCTGCGATAGATTGGTTTTCTTTTAAGTGTGAATTTTCAGGAACCAGGTCGGCATTGTCTTTTTTATCAGGAAGTGCAGCCCAAAATTCAGACTTAGAATAATCAGGAGCTATTAAGTTCTTACTCTCTTCAAAATCCTTTCTAGGTTTGATGAGGAACATACACTGAAAACTAATTACTGCAAACATGGAAATAAAAAGAGAGTTGCGAAAGAATTTCATATTACCTAATCCTTGGTCCAAACATATGAAAGCGAAGAAAGGCGCAGGTTTCCGAATTTACGTAAAATTCTTAAAATAAAATTTCTTCTAAACGAGCCAACGCGAATTCCAACTTATCGTTTATTATGATATGATCGAATTCGTCTTTACGAGCCAATTCTTGTTTTCCGTTCCTAATCCTTTTTAGGATACTTTCTTCGGAGTCTGTCCCTCTTCCTCTAAGTCTGTTCTCCCATTCTTCTTCATTGGGGGGAAGTATAAAGATCGTGATCGCTTCTTTTCCGAGTTTTTCTTTTACTTGAGCCGCACCCTGCACGTCCAGGTCCATGATCACGGATTTACCGGAAGAAGTGCATTGGTTTACGAACTTTGCGGGAGTTCCATAATAATTATCATGGACCTTGGCCCACTCTAAAAATTCCCCCTTCTCTATTCCGGATTCGAATTCCTCTTTCGTTAGAAAAAAATACGTTACGCCTTCCTTGTCTCCCGGACGTGGAGCCCTGGTCGTACAAGAAACTGAAAAAGCCAAATCAGGATGTTTGGCTCTTATCATTTGGATGAGTGTGGATTTACCTCCTCCTGCTACGGAGGATAGAACGATCAGCTTGGGAGAGTTCAGTCCTTTTCTTCCTCTTCTTCTGCAATGGAGTTATCCCTGCTTTCTATCCTTCTTGTGAGGGCTTCCACTCTTAAGTTGGAAAGGATCAGATGGTTGGAGTCCGTGATTATGATGGACCTGGTCTTTTTTCCCTGAGTCGCGTCTACCAAACTGTTATTACTTTTGGCTTCGTTTCGGATCCTTTTTGCGGAAGCCGAATCCGAATGAATGATACCCACAATCTTGGAAACCATGACGATATTTCCAAAACCAACGTTCAAGACGCTAAATTGGGACATTAGGTCCTCCTATTTCTCTCCAACCTAAATCTTTCAATAATGTCCACCTCACCGGTGGCGAGATCCAAGGCTTCTGAGATTTCTTCATGAGAATATCCTTTTTTCAAGAGGAAAACGACCTTCTCAATTTTACTCGCACCTTCTCCCAGGTCTTTTAGCGCCGTTTCAGAAGAAATTTTTACGGAATCCGGCTTTTGAGAAACATAGCCCGTCATTTTCCTTTCTAGGATCTTTCCAAAATTCTCTTCCAAAGGAATTTTATTATCCGTCCTTTTGGATTTAGAACTCGTTTTTTTAGGATCTAATTCGGGAGTATAATCCGGTTCCGCTTTTAAGGAGCCCCCGGTAATATCTTCCGGAAATTCAATTTTATTCTCTTCGAATGGATCCCCATCCAAAGAAATATCGAATGTAGAGCTCGGATTGTACATCGGTTGAGGAGTTCTGGTCGGAGAAATTTCGGACATCAATTCTTGGGAATCTTTCCAACCCATCACATCCTTGATCTTTTTACCAAAGGTTTTTAGAATTCCCAAAGTTCCTGATTCCTCTTCAGCAGAGGACACATCTTCTTTTTTGAGATTTTTTCTTCCCGGATCCAAGAACGGTTTTGGATTTTCAGTAGAATAATTCTCTCTCAGATTTTGTTTATAGAGTCTGCCTACACCTTCTCCTGCTTTTGCTGCAAGTTCCTGTTTCCGGGACTCCAAGGATTCAATCGGAGCCGATTGTAATTCTTTTTGTTTTTCCCGAATTAGAGTTAGATATTCATTCTTGAATTTTTCCTCGTCGGAAATTTTGACTTCTTCTTGGCGAGTAAGGATAGAAGGTGCCTCGGTTCTCGATTCTTCCTCTACGCTCTCGAATTCCAATATTGGTTCGGGAGCTATATTCTGTTTTTCTAATTTTTTTCCTTCCGTAGAAAGTATTTTATCCGGAAGAGATTCCAGTTTTTGGAGGATGGATCTGTATTTGTCTTCCAAAGAATCGGAACGTTGAACCAAAATTTTATAAGCTTGGATCTTGGAATTTAAAAGTTCTATCTGACTTTCCGTTTCTGTTTGGATCTCGTCCACTAAGGTCCGAATCTCTTCGTTGATACGGCGGATCATATGAGAACGGATCCTCTTCGTCACTTGCGCGGATATGCCTACGTACAAGCCTGCGGCTATGATAATGTTTAAGAATAGGACTGTGAATAATTCCATCGCACGAGTGTCCTTTTCGAGGATTTCCAACAACATTCCTCGGGAAGCCGGTGCGAGTTTTTATTAAGCTATATAGTCCACTGTAGAACGAGTAGGCGTCCGAATTTCGGTTTTTCTACCGCTCTTATCATAGGAGAATATTCTCTCCTTTCCACCCTCGGGTTTTGGCCCTTTGAAAGAACGGATTTCCTTTTCTATTTCTCCGATCCTTTGAGTGTATGAGGTGCGAAGTCTTTCTCTGTATTCTGGAGATAGTGAAAAAGTCTCGGTGTACATCTGCACCGCATACTTTTTATCTATGGAATACTCTCTGACCGATTTTTCGTTCTGAGCGATCACATTCGAAAGAGTATGTGGATTCTCCACCATAGTCCTTCGGACCAGATCGTTCACTGCGCCGTATCCGGAAAGAGGTTCGTTCAGCCTCATATCCTTTATTTTCCTCTAGATCTGTTTTTTCTCCAGTCTTTTTTATCCGGTTCAGGATCTTGGTACGGCAATTGTCGGATCACTCCGTTCTCTTCCACGAAGGTCTTATGTTTGATCTCGTTACGGGTCTTGAAGTCCGCACTCTTGATCTTAATGGTAACCCCACCATATAGGGTCTTTTCGACACTGATCTTACCGTTTGCGGCTCTTTCTTCTATATATGCCTTGAGATTCTGGATCTCGTTTTCGTATTCTCTGACCCGGGTCTCTAGTTTTTCGGTAGCCTTGCTCGTTTTGATCAACTGTTGTTCATGGTCTTTGGTAAAAGAAGCAGGGTCATTCTCCTTTCTGGCCTTGAGAGTCTTAAGGCTTTTGGAGATCTGTTCGAATTTTTCTTGGTTTTCGGCCAGTTTCTCTTCGTATTCGGAGATCTGTTTTAATACTTTAGGATCTGTTCCTACGATAAGTTCTGTAGCAGGGTTGGCAGAAGATCCTATGACCTTGGCCGCGATCGTATCAGAAGCACGGATCGTACCTCCTACAATCTGTCCCCTCTTGCCATTGGAGATTACTTTTCCGCCCGCACTCACAAAACAGTGTAGAATTCCTTCTTGGACTACCACGTCTTTTTCCGTGACTACGGTTGCATTTTGGATGAATTTTGCGATTACGTTCCCGCCTGTGGATTCGATTCGAGCTTCGTCCCTTCCGGAAACCCCCTGGCGGATGATGATATCCCCGTCCGCTTCCACATTTGCTTTTTGGACAGTACCATAAATTTCAATGTTTCCCGCAGCCTTAACGGAATAGTTATCTTCTACGTTCCCGGTGATGATCACCGAACCTAAGAATGTAACGTTACCGGTTTTGATACCAACATCTCCGTTGACCCGATAAACTGTTTCGACGGAGAGCCTACCGCTTGCATAGACTACTTGTCCATTCACCTCTGCGGTGAGCTTGGTTCTATCTTCTGAAAGGATTGTCCCCTTTCCTTGTTTTAGTTCCGTATCTAGCCCGTCTTTCGCAGGTAAAAGTTCGTTGAATAATGTACGTCCGTACTTCCCTCTTTCCGCAGGGATTTTTTCCGCAAGAAGTTGTCCTACGACTACGTTTTCGATCAGGTCCATATCCTTGTAGTCCACTTTTCCGGATTCGTCTTCTCGGAAGACTACCTTCTTGCTGATTCGGACATGATAGACAACCTGAGCATTTTTTCCGTTTACAGGAGGATCTCCTTCTGCGGCGGTGAAAGGTTGGTTATAGAATTCGTCCTCCAACCTTTTTTGGATCTCTTCCTCTTTTACTCCGTATTTGATCCCTGCATTCTTGAGATAATTGACTACGTCTTTTACTTCCAGATCTCTTCCGCCAGGTTTAGGTGGGATGAAAGTGATTTTGGCCTTCATCTTATCTGGAGCAATATCCAATACCATCTTCGCCTCGGCGCCTTGCCTTGGTTTCATATTGGAAATATAGATCGGTTCTCCCTTGCCCTCTTTGACTATCTTGCGAATCTGGTTATCGTCTACTTCGTTTATTCCTCGGACAGAAAGTCTGCGAGAAACTTCTGAAAGTTCGATTGCCTTTCCTTCTCCAGAAGGTGGATAGATTGTGAGATATGTTCCGTTCCTGAAAATTTGAACGACTGCTCTTCCGTCTCTGTCCTTAGGTTGTAGGAATTCCTTCAAGTCTTTGGAGACAAGTTTTCCGGATCCACCCGTTAACTTTTTATCCAGTTCGGAAAGTTCGTCTAAGAATGTATCTTCAGGTAGAATGGAAGCTCTGATATGCCAAGGTTCCGAACCGAAAAGTTTTTTCTTTCCGCGTTTGATTACTATATAATCGAGCTCGTGTGATTTTCTTTTAAGATGGGCTGCCGCTAGCTGAAGACATTTTTCCAATGTAGGGGCTATAACTTCTACCTGCTCATTTTGGAGCTTGTCTAGTTCTTTGGATTGGTCTTTTAGAAAAGATGTAAGACTCAAGAACCTTTGCCCTCGTTCAGTATATTATTTTTTACTAATAACCGATTTTACTTTTCCTAATTTGCTACGAAGTCTTGCTACAGCCCTCGTATGAAGTTGGGAAATTCTTGATTCGGTTACTTCCAATACTTCTCCAATCTCTTTTAAGGTTAGATCTTCGTAATAATAAAGAACGATTACTTTTTTTTCTTTGTCCGGAAGGGTTTTGATCGCTTCGACGATCACGTTTTTGATCTCTTCTTTTTCGATGATCGTGTCCGGATTCATATTCATCGGAGATTCTAATGTCTCCATGAAAGAAACCTCATCGTTCTCATCGCCGAGGAACCAAATATCGTTTAAAGAGACAAGTGACGTGCCACTGATCTTCGTAAGAAGCGAGTTGAACTCCTCGACAGAGATCCCCATTTCTTTTGCGATCGCCTCGTCCTCTACATGAGCGCCCTCTTTGTTCTCGAGCATTCCGATAATTTGCTCCAACTGTTTCGCTTTTTGGCGAATGGAGCGAGGGATCCAGTCAATGGAACGAAGTTCATCGAAGATAGAACCTCTGATCCGAGTCATCGCATATGTTTTAAATTTGATCTGTCTTTCCGGATCGAATTTTTCGATCGCGTCTAGAAGACCAAACACACCATACGAAACAAGATCATCGAACTCGACGTTTTGAGGCATACCGATCGCGATACGACCAGCCACGTGTTTGACTAGAGGAGAGTATTTTTCTACAAGATAACTGCGAATATTCTGGTCTTTCGAATCCCGGTAGGACTTCCAAAGCTCGGTTTCATCCGTATTATTGTATTTTTCGAAAAGTTTGGACATAACAACGGAATAGAATGGTCCTCTGCTTAAGAGTGTCGTGGACCAAACCGATTTGCAATAGCATTTTTTGTCTCAAAAAAGGGAAATCAAGCAGTTTTTTGTCTCATTGGGTTTCTGTGCAGAAATCGAGAAGTTTACTCACAGTTGTAGTTCCTACATTCGGGGAATTTGATACTCGGAGGATGGGAATCCGGTCGGAAAGATTTTTATTATTTTTCCTGGCTTCCGTCGTCTTTCGCAAGCATGGTTCGGATCGCTTCCGCCATCAACTTAGGCTCGTTTTTAATCGCGATATTTTCTACGATGATATGGTCTCCGAATTTATCAGCTTTTTTGCGAGGAATACCGCTTGCAGCTGCTCGGATCTCGTCCGCACTACCTGGAGAATCGAAATTTGGGGCAGAAGTATCCATATCCGCATGTTCCGAATGGGAATGGCGACCTCCACCTTCGAGACCGTCTTCTTCTCCCCCGGTATAGGCTCCGGTGAAATTGCCAAGGAACTCTAAAAATTCAGGAACCTTGGAAGCTAATACGGAATATACTCCGAATCCGAAGACAGCCATACCGACCGTGGATAAAAATGTGATAAATGCAATATGGCCGAAGTAATTTCCGACCATGATCCCGCAGACCAGACTTATGATGAGCCCTAAAAAGGAAAAAAAGCCGAGGAAACCGATTTGCAGGTTCACTCTTCCTCGCTCTGTTGTTTCTCTCTAACGTCTACGAAATTGAAGAATTTTTTGAAGAAGCCAGTGATCCCGGAATCGTCTCCACCATCCATTTCCTGGTTCAGAAGAGAGTATGTGATCCGATTCAAACAGGCAGCAGCTTTGCTCTTAGGTGAATGGATAATATACGGTTTTTGTTCCCGGATACTTTTTTCGACCTCGTCGTCTTGGAAGATGAATCCTAAATTTTCGACTCTTACTTCCAAGAATTGACCGGAAATATCGATCACACGGTCGGCAACCTTCTTCCCTTCGATGGCAGAACGTACACGGTTGACCACCATCTTGAGATTTTTGTCTCTGCTTTGGGAGACGATCGCCTTGATCAATCCGTAAGAGTCAGTGATCGCGGTCGGTTCAGGTGTAGTAACTACGATCACATCGTCCGCAGGAAGTGTGAGTCCGATCACGTTAGAACTGATCCCTGCTCCGGTATCTATGATCATATAATCATACGAATCCAGATCCGCGAATCCTTTGATCAAATTATTTCTTTGAGTATCATTCAGGTTAGCAAGCTGAGAATAGCCGCTTGCACCCGCGATGATATCCACTCCTTCCGGAGCTTGGATGATAATGTCTTTTAAACTTTTATGTCCCTTGACTACGTGATACAAATTGTATTTTGGGATGATCCCTAAGATCACATTCACGTTAGCAAGTCCTAGGTCTCCATCGAATACAAGGACCTTCTGTCCCGCCTTAGCCATAGAGATGGCAAGGTTTACGGAGATAGTACTTTTACCGACCCCACCCTTTCCGGAAGCGATCGCTATAATCTTAGTCATAGGTTTGGTTGAAGACACGAGTTTCAAACTCGTATTACCCTCGGTAAGTTTCCGCAACTGAGTCGCTTGGTCCATCCTAACCTCTTTCTCTCGCACTTAGGTACATTATCAAAACAATTAAGCGGAGAATACTTCTCCACGGATCTCGATAATTTTTTCCGGATTTACTGCGCATTCAGCGAGTTGGTGTTTTTCCGCTGGGATCATATCGAAGGGAACTTCTTGACCAACACTTAAATGGGTAAAACCCTTATTAAGTGTATCGGCTAGTTCCAGAAATCCACCCAAAAATTCCGCTTCATCCAGTTTAGTTAATAAAATTCTACGGAATCCAAGGGGTTCGTAGGCTTTCATTACGGAGTGGGTGTGATGATACGAAGATGTGGCGGATAATACAAGGATATTTTCAACGTTGTCTCTTTCTCCGAAAGCAGACAGATATCCGTACATTTTACTAAGCTGGTCCACATTGCGATGGCTATAACCCGCAGTATCTATCAGGATTAGCTCCGATCCGTCTCTCGCCAGGGTCTCCTGAAAACGTTTCAGATCTTTTACCGCATAAAAAGGCATTTCCATGGTATCCGCGTAGCGTTTTAGCTGCTCGATTGCCGCGATCCTGTAATTGTCAGTTGTGTAGAGGGACACTGATTTTCCCATGTGGAGATGGTACTTAGCCGCTAGTTTTGCGATGCTAGTAGTCTTTCCGCTGCCAGTAGGTCCTACAAAAAAGACCACTTTCCTCTGTCCTCTTCTGGTTCCCTTGAAAATATCAGGCTCCACCTGCACTCTTTCGGAAAGAACTTCTACAATTTTTTCCTGAACTGCAACTGTACGAGAGCGATCCAAAGGAGAAAGCCTCTGCTCCGCTTGAGAAATAATTTCTTCCGCGTAAGCCTCGCTCATTCCCTCACGAACAAGTTTATCCCTCATTTTAAGGATATTGGAATCCTGCTCTTTGCGGACCGATCTGGAAATTTTAGGTTCAAATTCTTTGGAGAAAGAAAGTCCGAGGTTCTCCTCTGATTCGATCTCTTCCGAAGTTACCTCTATCAATTCTTTTGGCAAAGAAGAAGCTCTTGGGCGAGAAGTTCTTTCTTCCCAACTAGGCAATTCTTCCAGACTTCTTCTTTTTTCGGAACCCAGAGTCGACTTTTGTTTTAATAGTTCTTTTAGGTCTTGGAGTTTTTTCTCCACCTTTTCTCTGGAACTTGCCTTTTCAGGGATACCAACTTGGATCTCCACGACCTTACGGGCCATGAGTCCAGTTCCAAATACCCCGCCTTCGGTCAAAATTCTATGTTCGATGACATGGGCTTCTGGGCCATATTTCATCTTCATCTGCATTAGGCAATCCTGTAGATCCTTGCCCCTAATCTTTGCGAAATCCATGCTATCCTCCTATTTTTTCGATCAAAATATTACGTTTTCTTAACCCACTTCTGCGGGTTCGGCCGCTTGGGCCTGTGCGATCCTAAGTTCTCCGGCAATAACTGTCGGAACGGAAGAATGTACCTCTTCCAAAGCGAGTACCGCAAAGTTCCTTGGTGGGAATTCCTTCGCTAAGAAATAAGCAAAAGGCATTCGAACTTCTCTATTCACCACATAGATCGGGAATCCTCTTCCTTCTTGGACCCTGCGGTTCATATCCGCTACGGATTCCAAAAGTCTTCTTTGGAAATCCGGAGGAAGTACCAAAATATCCCTTCCTTCCAAACGGTCCTGTGCAAGAGATTTGTTCAATCTGTCCAGCACCCGACCTTCTACCACGATGACCTGAAGTTTTCCATCCACCATATAATCTTTTACGATCGTATTGGAAATCGACTGTCTTACGAATTCCGTAAGAACGTATGGATTCGGATACTTGCTCATCTTGTTTGCGACTGTTTCTAAAATTGGAACAAGGTTGCGGATTCCCAAACCTTCTCTGAGAAGATTTTGAAGAACCTGTTGTAACATTCCCAAATTTCCGGGCTTGTCCGCTTCCAATTCTTGGATAAGTGTCGGATACTGAGATCTGTAATGATCCAGAAGTTTTTTGACTTCTTCTCTTCCGAGCAAACTGGAAGCGTGAGTCGCAAGTAATTCTCTCAAATATGTGATGATAACTGTAGAAGAATCCACCACGATAAAACCTTTGGACTCCGCATCTCCTTTAGAATCTGCAGAGATCCATTTTGCAGTTCTTCCGTAAGCAGGTTCCAAGAAAGATTCTCCTTCGATAGATGAAAGGTCCTGGCTTTCTGCAGAAGGCATTGCCATGAGTTTTTCAGGACGGATCGTGCTCGAGCCGACTTCCACTCCATTGATCTTGATAGTGAATTGATCCGGAGGTATTTCCAAATTATCTAATATACGAATAGGAGGAATGACGATCCCGCTTTCACGCGCGAACTTTCCTCTTAAATTGGAAATTTGGTCCATCAATGTTCCGCCTTGAGAAGCATCCACTAATGGCACCAGATGATATCCAAATTCGATCTCGATCGGCTCGATCCTAAGTTCGTCGTAATAATCCCGAGGTTTGCGATCTCCAACCGCCTCTTTTTCCTTCTTCTCCAGAACCTCGAGCTGTTCTTGTACAGTTCTCTCAAGAGAATATGCAAGATACGCAAGCCCACCCGAAAGAAGCACCATCGGAATAAAAGGTAGGCCTGGAATAAATGAGCCAAGACCCATGGAGGCAGCAACCACATACAATACCTTAGAGTTTGCAAATAGCTGGGTCTTAAATTGTTTTGCAAGATCGCTTTCCGATCCGGAGCGGGTAACGATTATACCAGTGGCAACAGTGGTCAGAAGTGCCGGGATCTGAGAAACAAGTCCGTCACCTATGGTAAACTTTCCGTATGTTTCAATTGCAGATATGAAGGATTCTCCGCGGATACTTGCACCAATGATAACCCCACCGATCAGGTTGATTGCAGTGATGATAAGCCCTGCCCTCACGTCTCCTTGTACGAACTTACTCGCTCCATCCATGGAGCCGTAGAAGTCCACTTCTGCTTCTATCTTTTTCCTTCTCTTACGAGCTTCCGCTTCGTTTATATTTCCCGTGGAAAGTTCCATATCGATTGCCATCTGTTTACCGGGCAATGCATCCAATGTGAACCTTGCTGCCACTTCGGAAATACGGGTCGCACCTTTAGTGATCACTAATACCTGAACGATCACTAAAATTAAGAAGATAATAAATCCGACTACATACTTACTTAAACCGGATTCACTTCCTACGATGAAGGAACCGAACGCGTCTATGATCGCACTGTTTACCGCAGGACCCTTGGATAAAATTTGTCTCGTAGTAGAAACGTTCAGTGCCAATCGATAGATTGTTGTGATAAGCAATAAGCTAGGAAAAACGGAAAACTCGGACGGCTCCTTGATAGACAAAGAAGTTAGAACGATCAGTAAACTTAACGCTAAGCTGAATAATATCAGAATATCTAAAACGAATCCCGGCAAAGGAACAACAAGCATTCCAACGACAGAAACTGCTCCCGCACCCAGGATGAAGTCGGATTGTGTATACCATTTCTTATCCATAATATTCTCCTAGGGTTAGGAAGCGTTTCGGAACGCTTTCCGGAAAGATTCGAGTTTTGTAAAGATCACACTGAGTGCGGTATAGAATTTGGCAGGAACTTCTTGGCCAATTTCCACCTCATCATAGAGTGTTCTTGCCATTGGGCGGTCTTCGACAGTAACGATATCGTTTGCCTTTGCCACCCGGATAATACGTAATGCGAAATCATCTACACCCTTTGCGATCACAACTGGCGCTCTGTGTTTGTTCGGTTTATACTCTAATGCTACTGCAAAGTGAGTTGGGTTCGTAATGACCACGTCCGCTTTGGGAACTTCTGCCAGCATCTTGCTCTTTTTGATCTGGTCTCTGGCCATTTGCCTTCTTCTAGCTTGTAAAGAAGGGTCTCCATCCTGTTCCTTCATTTCTCTTTTGGATTCGGAAGGAGTCATTTTGAGTGCTTCTTCATATTCATATCTTTGGAAGAAGTAATCTCCAACGCTGATCGCGAGTAATAATATCCCTACTACTATGAAAATTTTGAATGCAGTATAAGTGATTAATGCAACGGACTCTTCGAGACCAATATTACCGAGCATCAGGATCTTAAAGAAGTCCTTCTCGATCACAAAGTAAGAAACCCAGGCTATTACAGCCACTTTGACTAAGGATTTTGCGAGTCCAAATAATGTCTGGCGGTTCGGAAGTACCTTTTTGAAATTCGGGCGTATCCTTCCGAAATTGAATGCAAGAGCCCTAGGAGCGAATAAAAATCCAGTCTGGACCACGTTACCCACAATTGCTGCAACCACTGTGATCCCCATCAAAGGAAGAAGTAGCTGTGTAATATCTGCAAGAGCATTGTTCAGAAGTTCGCTTATTGCTTCGGAGCTGATCACATTCGCGGAACGTATTCCAAAGAAATATTTTCTCAGAAGATAATAGGATTTCATGAAAAAATATTCTCCCATGAGATACATGAGAACGATCCCTGCTAATAGAACGATCGCTGATGCGACTTCGGGACTTTTAGGAACATTTCCTTTTTCTCTTTCTTCCCTTCTTCTTCTTTCGCTTGCGGGCTGGGTACGTCCCTCGTCTTCTGCTGCGAATAATTGCAGATCGATCCGGAAAGGAACGGAGACAGGTGCAGGTAGCGGTCCCTCATGTTGGAATTCCAACAAAGCGGTCTTAGAAAAGAATCCTGACAGTTTTTTCCAAAGAATTCCCATCAGTTTGGCCATCCCTTCAACATCAGGTTCATCTTTTCGAACGAAAGTTGGAACGCGTTGTCCATCTGAGTGATCAGGAAAGGAACAATGAGGATCATAACAACAAGACCGATCGCGATCTTGATCGGAAAACTCAGTTGAAGTATATTTAACTGAGGAGCTGCCTTACCCATCAATGCTTCGGAAACAGTGACCAAAAATAGGACCCCGAGTATGGGCAGAGAAATTTTGAAAGCGACTAGGAACATCGCACCGATCGCTTCTTCCATCGCCTTGTATAGACCGTCTTGAATCTCGGGCACAAGTTTCAGAACCTGCACCTTCTCAAAAGAATATACCAAACTTTCGAATAGAAAACGGTAAGCTCCCAAAGACAAAAACAGAAGCATGCCCAGCATATTCTTAAGAGTACTGATCACAGGAAGACTTGTTTGGGAAATCGGATCCAAGATCTCAGCATAACCGAAACCAAGCTGAACGTTAAAAAATTCTCCGGCCATTTGGAATGAAGAGAATACCAAGCTGACCAAAAATCCCATGAGTACACCTATCAGCACCTCGGCTATCACGACTAAACCGTAATCAGTCATATTGCCCGGAATAGGAGGGACAAATGAAGCGCTTACAGGAAATAAAATTACGGAGATCAGAAAACCAAGGGTCATCCTTTGAGCAAAACTGATAGAGGCAAAGGAGAACACAGGAGCCACGGATAGAAGCCCCACGATCCTTGCCAGGATCAAAAGAAACACTTGGAAATTTCCGATAAAGTATTCCATTTTTCTAATCTAAAACTTCTCTATCATCAGGAAAAGATCCCTGGTATAATCAGTCATGGTCTGAAGCATCCATCCTGCAAAGATCACGATCACCGCAAAAATGGATAATAACTTAGGAACAAAAGCGATCGTAGGCTCTTGGATAGAAGTTGTGGTTTGTAAAATACCGATAACAAGTCCCACTATCATTGCAGTCAGCAAGATGGGAGAAGAAAGTTTCAGGGTTACAAATAATGCGTCCCTGATCAGAGTAATTGCATCTACTTCCGTCATTTATAACTCCTTACGAGCTCGTAGACGATTAAATTCCAACCATCCACAAGTACAAATAAGATCAGCTTAAATGGCAAACTCACCATCACCGGAGGAAGCATATTCAAACCCATGGAGAGAAGAGCGGAAGCAACCACAAGATCCACTACGATAAACGGAATAAATATGATGATCCCGATCCAAAAAGCCTTCTTGATCTCTGAAAGCATAAACGCTGGAATGAGAACGTAATTCGGGACATCGTCGAAGGATTCTACATTCTCCACTTTTCCTATCTTCAGAAATAAGGCCACGTCTTTGGCACCGCTTGTCCCGATCTGCCTCATCATAAATTCTCTAAGCGGAACCATGGACTTATCGAAAAATTCGTTCGTATCTATCTTACCTTCCATGTACGGATTCAAACCTTTCTCGTACACAATATTCAAGGTAGGAGCCATGATAAAGAATGTCATAAATAACGCGAGCCCCACCATTACCTGGTTAGGCGGAAGGTTTTGGATAGAGAGTGCTCTTCTCACAAAATCCAGGACGATTACGATCTTCGTAAAAGAAGTCAAAGACATCACAATGGCAGGAGCCAAAGAAAGAATGGTAACCAAGAACAAGATCATAAGGGAAAGACTTGTCTCTCTCGGACCTTTTGCCTCGTTCACATTGATATTCAGATTTGGAATAGGGATCCTAGGTGCGTTTGCTTGGGCAAAAGTGTCCTCCGGGATCGCTATGATCAAAACGGTAAAAAGAAGAACTCCCGAAAGTATCTTCCACATAACTCTATTATGTCTCATACCTTCGGAAAACCTTTTCCCTGCCTGTGTAGCAAACCCCTCTCCCACTTTTCCCCCTAGTTCAAATCGAATAGTCCGTTCTCGAGACTATTTCTTTCCTTCTTAATTTCGTCTAACTTCTCTTTGAGTTTTCTCTGTTTCTCTTTTCTTTCTCCGGGAGTTTGGCGAAGAGTTTGTTCCTCTTCTTCCGATTTTCCGGTCAAACGAATATTCAAATCCTTTAATTGTTCCAGAGCAGTGACTAAAAATCCACCTTCAGGAGGCTTAAATTCGTCTCTCATTCTCTGTAGCCTTGCCTTTGTCTCTGTGTCCGTAATTTCGGAGATAAGATTTATACCGTTATCCGCCACACCTAATACAAAAATTTGCCCAGTCACTTCTACGATCTGCAACTGCTTGTTCGTGCCCAGGTTCAAGCTCCCGAGAAGGCTCATTTCTCCCCGAACAGGAAGAGAACCTTCTCTGGATTTTGCAAGAGTCCGTAAGATCCAATACGCGGCTCCACAAAGAATCCCTAATACAAGAACGATCCTAAAAAGTATTCCAGCAAGACTCGGCCCGTCTGAAACAGGCTTGTATCTTTCTTCTACAGGATTTGGCGCGGCTTCAGGAGCTACTTCCTTCTTCTCCTCTTGTTTAGGAGTAGAAGTTGCCGAAGATTCGGGAGCTTTTTTATCACCGGTACCCAATTCTCTTTTAAGAACTTCGTCCATTTGTTCTCTTTCGGACCCTTGAGAATACAAATCCCCAGTGATACCCGATAAAATACAAAAGACTCCGAACGCCAAAGCGAGGGAGCCGAATCCTGAAAAAAACGAATGGATCGTTTGAAAAATTCGGCTCATCCGCCTCCCGACTCCGGCTTGATCCTATCGGCCGGACTTACGATATCCGTTACACGCACACCGAAGTTTTCGTCGATGACCACGACCTCTCCCTTCGCAATCAATTTACCGTTTACTAAAAGATCCACTGGCTCACCTGCCAACTTATCCAGCTCGATGATGGAACCTTCTCCCAAACCTAAGATATCTTTAATATACATCTTGGTTCTTCCGAGTTCCACGGTCACAGACATCTGCACGTCCATGAGAAGGTTCAGGTTCGGAGTGCCTTGGGCCCCGCTTGCAGTAGCAAGGTTCGGGAAAGAAACTCCCTTCATACCTACTTGGGAAATTCCTCCGCCACCGCCCATTCCGCCTTGGTAACCACCGCCACCATAATCTCCTCCCCCTCCTCCGGATCTTTTGGAAAGGGAAAGAATATCATTTGCCATGGATAAAGAAAGAATGAACTGAACTCTAAATGAAGGAAGTCCTTCTATCGCTAAATTAAAGAAGGTCCGCACGAGTGGATCACCTTCAGGAAGTACCAATGCCGCAGGAGAAGTTACGTGCCTGGTCTCAGCAGGAGAACCATTAACTCCACCGCCGGTCTTAGCAGCGATTTGAGATTGGAGAGCTCCCATAATAGGAGTTAAACTATCTCTTAAAGTTTGGAGCTGACCTTCGTCCAGACCGCCTGAATCGAAGCCGCCCATCATCATGTTTGCGATACGAGCCGCATTGTCCGCGCCCATCGCAAGCACAACTCTTCCGTTCAGATTTCCTGAATAGGTAGAATATAATAAAAACGTGTTGGACTTAAGTTCCGCTTCCACATCCTTCCTGGTTTTTGCCTCGGAAGTTGGATTCATGAAGTTGGAAGTTTTGGAAAGAATGGCCGCTAAGGTATTCCCCGCAGTCATAAAACAATGAGAAAGAAAATCGGACAGAAGGTCCCTATCTACCGGAGAAAGACCGGCAGCTTCCTTGGACCCGCCTCCAGCAGCCATGCTACTGCCTGGATCGAATGTGTCATTTGCACCCGCTAAAAGGGCGTCTATTTCTTCCTGGGAAAGGGATCCTTCACCCATCTGGGGCACTCTCTCTTAGTTTTGGATTAGGAGACATAATAAAAAGAAATTTGTCGACCCTTTTTTTTCTTGCTCAGAAAATCGGTGAAAAAAGGCCGGGGAGCTTCCATAGATAAGAACCCAATTTGGAAGCAAAAACAAGTATATTTTCGAGAATGTACGCCCGCCGGCCGGGCGACATACTTTAGATCCTTATGCAAGCTCCAGCAACAATTTATCGAGTTCTTTGCAAAGCGGAATCCAACCCTCGGCCGCACCTAGTTCAGCCTCGCGTGCTTCGGAGGAAGCATATTTCCATACATGCGTCAGTAGTGTTAGATCGCCTTCTGTAGTAAAGGAACGCGACTCGACGGTAGCTTCTGGATTTTCCGGACCGTTTGGATCAAACGTAGACATATCCGTAGCGTAATTCTCATTATTCGCCACTTTCTCAGGTACTACTACCTCTAGAAATTTTCCATAAATACCCATTTTGGTCCCCTTGGAATCCACGAAGACATACAGGTATTTTCCCCCGACCTTAAGATCGCTCTCGCAAGTATCAAGCTTCCAGCCTTCCGGACCAGTCAGCCATCTAAGTATCAATTCTGGCTTGGTGAAACAATCGAATACCAATGCACGCGGTGCGGCGAAATAACGTGTAAGCACCACTTCGGTTTCGCCTCGAAGCTCTATCTTCACTTCCTTTTGATCTGTTTTCATTTTTGTTCTTCTCCTTCTATCTGTATTGCTTGTAATTCTTCAAGTAATCCATCGATCGTTTGGTAACGCCCTTCCCACATCTGGCGGTATTTCTCAATCCAATCCGTGGCTTTTTTAAGCGGCGCAGTTTCAAGTCGGCGCGGACGCTCTTGTGCACGGATCGTGGTCGAAATAAGGCCCGCCTGCTCCAAGACCTTCAGATGCCGCGAGATCGACGGCTGGCTCATGTTAAAGGGTTTGGCGAGCTCCATGACCGTTGTTTCGCCTTTCGCGAGACGCATAAGTATCGCGCGGCGGGTTGAATCTGCGAGTGCGGCAAATGTTAAGTCGAGATCTTGCATAGCTAATCTGTTATATAAGCTTATAGCTATATAATGGAACTAAGTCAAGCTTTTTTGGGCAGAATTTTTGCATTTAATGCGATCGGCAGACATCCCCGTATACATAGTCAAAGGATTTCTTACATTTTTGAATGGTTCGTAAGATAGGCTGCGAGAACGGGGCAAAGTAGTTTGACTCAAGAAGTCGGGTTGCGACGTTTGAACATACCATTTCCGATGAACGACATAACAAGCTTCTTATCCTGATTGAATAGCTCAGCCTTCCCTCTCGCTACCCCTATATCTCCTCTGAACTTTGAGCATTCGATAATTGTAAAATTTCCGGTCAGAATATCCCCTGGATGAATTGGCCGTTTCCATCGTAGCAAATCGGCTCCTTGCGAACCCTGGCTTGAAGTTCGGCAGAGAAATCCATCTACATAGAGTTTCATGAATATTGAAGTAGCATGCCAGCCGCTCGCAATGAGTCCGCCAAATTGGGAGGCCTTTCCCCCTTCTTCACTCAAATGAAAAGGCTGCGGATCGTATTTTGTCGCAAATTCCAAAATTTCCTCCCGGGAAACATGATAATTTCCCAGGTCATACGATTGACCTTCTTTGAGATCTTCAAAGAAAATCTCTATTTCTCTTTCGTTCACCATTTTAGAACCGCCTTACCAAATTCAGTTTGTACGAGCCAATCATCTAGATACGGATCAGCGATAATATTTGACCGCACTCTGTCACAATGAATGCAAAAACATTGTGGCTTAAGGTCGTGATTTTCAATAAATAATTAGTTCGTCGCACCTTAACTCAGGTTTTACACCTAACAGATCATAGGCTCTGTAAGAGGAATTTGGCGAAGGCTGGAACCAAGTCTCGGAGAGAGGGGGAAGAGGCGAAAGTTAGGCGGAGTGTGTGGAAATATCTTAATTAGTTATTTGTCAATCTCCAAGCTGCCTTTGGGCCTTCCAAGCCAGGAACTCTCTCCAATAACCCTTGGTCCCTCAATTTATAAAACTCGTTCTTCATTTGGTTTTCAGATCTAATGCCGGTGAGTTCCCGAGCTTGGTAATTTGATATTTGTGAATTAAACTTCAAATATTCTAATATTATTTCCATTGCACTTGCTAAAGGTGAATGCGGTAAAGTAACTTTAACATAATTACCATCTTCTATAATTTCAGGTTTCTTAAGACCGAATTCTTTCATTTTCTGAAACGTTGTGTTCAATCCCTCACCCATATCTTTGTTTGGTGGATCTGGATATCTGTTCAAAGTACGCACTATTTTTGGGTTTCGAGAATATCTTGCGTCTAAAATATTTTCAACGTTTACATAGCCAGGCAATTTTCCAGGACTGAGTATCTCGATCCGATTGTTATATATTAGTATGTGAATATCATCAGAAATTGAATAGTCCCTATGGATGAATGCGTTTACTACCGTTTCCCAAATTGCTTCTTGAGGATAAGAGATTTTTTTTAAACCTTTTGGCGTTAGGACACTAACGTTCGATAAAATCTCAGTAACTTTCTTTATTGCCATATTTATCAACAAATAAAGAGGGCCTTCTAAACTAAATTGATCTTTCAAATGATCACGTTCAGGATCGTCCTCTTTCGTTTCATATCGACTAATTTTTAATGAGCATTTTTTTGGTAATACAGCATAAGGAACAGCATGGAATAATAAAATTGCTGCGACACGGGGTTCCCATTCTTTATAGGATAGAAGATTTTGATTAACGCAGAAATCCAAAGGGTCTGTGACAGGCGAATATGACGTCAGGAACGATTTCAATTCTTTTGAATCAACTATTTGATCTGGCTCCACTGCCTTAACTACAGCGTCTTCATACGATGAAGCCCCCTTCGCAAAGGACAATTCTGAAATTTTTTGTGGATCTTTTATTGGAAGGCATTGCGCACCGTATCGTTGATAAACTGAACCGTCCGATGTCTTGTGCACATTGGCACCTTTTTCAACTAATATACTAAGTATGTAACCCGGTCTAGCATTGCACTTTAAGATATTATATTTTAAATCTATATTTGGATTTAGATTAAATAGAACCTGTAAGTAGCTATTCATCGCTTCAATCTTGTTAAAGCCATCCCATCTTTTTTCAACGTCCTCTTCTTCTTTCTCATCTTTAATTCCTATGCAAATTTCTCCTCCATCAGCATTTGCAAACGCAACTGCAATTTTTTCTAATTTGGCGGGAGCGATCAGTTTTGATTTATTATCATGAAAATGTGATTCTTGTCGTTTGCATAATTCGATTGCATCTCTTTCAGATAGTTCCAATGTTTTCATAGATTTCCTCCAAAAATAGCGTACAACTACAAGATCCGCTCCCTTCCGCCCAACTCCAAATTCCCATAGCCCACCCAATATCCACTAACGTCATCCACCCTTCAACAACAAAAACCCCATACACGAAGGGCCAGAGATCGAGGCGGGGTCCATGTATATTAGTATTTTATGGAATTGTACTTTAGAAAGATCCCATGGACCGGAGCGGAGAGCCCGGTCCTTTGCGAAAGCAAAGGAGGCCCCCGACGACCTTCGCAACTTTCTTTGTTTTTTACGTTTTTGGCAGGCTTCCACGGCGGTCTATTTTTCTGTTAAAAGTTAGCTTTTTACGGTTCTGTACCCAAGGTCTCTTTTGGATTTTTCATATTTTTTCATGGATTGGGCTTGACTGACGATCCGAAGTCCTGTATTTTACCAAATGGTAAATTAACTAAATGGTTAAATACGACACACAATCCGATCGACTGAGTAATACATTCTCTGCCCTGGCAGACCCGACCCGAAGGGAAATCCTTCTCTATTTGGTCTCCGGAGAGGCAACTGTTAAGGAATTGGCGGAACCTTTCAATATGAGCCTGCCAGGAATTTCCAAACATCTAAAGGTTTTGGAAAAGGCCGGCCTAATAGAAAGGGGAAGAGAGGCCCAATGGAGACCTTGCAAGATACGACCGGAGGGTCTAAAGGAAGCTTCCGGTTGGTTGGATCATTACAAACATTTCTGGGAAGAAAGTTTGGATCGTTTAGACGCGTATCTCCAAGAACTCCAAGGAAAAAATAAGGAGCCGGAAAAATAGACCGGCTGCTTCGGGAATTTGTCCCGGTGCTATATTAGAATTATATAAAAAGGTACATTCAGAATGTCTGAAACAAAAACTGAAAACACGGCCAAGGCCACTAAAAAAGAGTGGATTGGACTAGCGGTAATCGCACTGCCCTGCCTGCTATATGCAATGGATTTAACGGTCCTTTATCTGGCAGCTCCTCAATTGTCCGCGGATCTTAACCCTACACCTTCTCAACAATTATGGATCATGGATATCTATGGTTTCTTGGTCGCCGGTTTCTTGGTGATCATGGGGAATCTGGGAGATAGGATTGGTCGTCGTAAACTTCTTCTCTATGGAGCGGCAGCATTCGGAGTGGCATCCGTTCTTGCGGCATTCTCTCCCAGTTCAGAGATCCTGATCCTAACCCGTGCGATCCTTGGGATCACTGCGGCCACTTTGGCTCCTTCTACACTATCATTAATTCGTAATATGTTTTTGGACCCGGAAGAAAGGACTTTTGCGATCGGTATCTGGGGAATGAGTTTCTCTCTTGGCGGAGCCATAGGTCCTCTTGTAGGCGGGGTTCTACTGGAATATTTCTGGTGGGGTTCCGTTTTCTTGATGAGCGTTCCGGTTATGATCCTTCTTCTTATCGTTGGTCCTAAACTTCTCCCTGAATTTAAGGATCCAAATTCTAGCAAAATGGATATTCCAAGCGCAATTCTATCTTTAATATCCGTGCTTTCGGTTATCTACGGCTTAAAGCAGATCGCAGAGAACGGCTGGGGAATTGTTCCTATTCTTACGATACTTACGGGACTTGTAATCGGAGCGATCTTTATCAGAAGACAGACAACTCTCACAGATCCAATGATAGATCTCCAGTTGTTTAAACTTCCTGCGTTCACCGCAGCGGTCATAGGAAATACGATGACCATTTTCGTAGGCTTGGGAGCCTTCTTGTTTATTTCCCAATACTTACAATTAGTTTTAGGACTTTCTCCTTTGGAAGCAGGACTCTGGACCCTTCCTGGTGCACTTGGCAATATAGTCGGCTCACTAACCATCCACATGATCGTTCGGATTATGCGCCCGTTATACGTAATATTAGGCGGTCTTGCATTACTTGCGATCGGAATGTATTTATACACTCTGATCAATACCGAAAACGGGATCTGGATGATTACTGTGGGATCACTGGTCATGTCTTTCGGTATCTGTGCAGTTGTGATCTTAGGAACGGATATCATCGTCAGTTCCGCACCTCCAGAAAGAGCAGGTGCAGCCGCTTCTATTTCTGAAACTGCGGCTGAATTTGGTGGAGTATTAGGGATCGCAGTTCTTGGAAGTATAGGTGTTGCGATCTTCAAATCCAGGATCAACTCAATCGATCTTCCTGGCCTCACTCCGGAACAATTCGAAAGTTCTCATAATACTTTAGCTTCTGCGGTAGCCGTGGCAAAGGAACTTCCGGAACCGAGTAGACAGATCCTACTTACTACTGCTCAAGGTGCATTCACCGATTCATTACATTTTATTTCTCTATTGGGTGTGGGGATCTCCATCGCCTTAGCGTTTGTGATCTTCTCCATATTAAGAAATAGAAAAGAAACGGAAGCAATCCCTGAGCCGGCAGAATTGGAAAAATCGGCTAGATAATATTAAAATATAATAAATAAGGAAAATAGAATGAAAGCAGAAGTTTCAGTTGTTGGAAAAGAAATTATAGGCATCAAGGTACTTGATGCACCCAGAGAATTGGTTTGGGATGTTTGGACCGACCCGAAAAAAGTAGCTATTTGGTGGGGACCAAACGGTTTTACGAATACAATCCACGAAATGAGCGTAAAACCGGGAGGGATCTGGAGATTTATGATGCATGGTCCGGATGGAACGGATTATCCGAATCATATCCAGTTCATAGAAGTGGTCAAACCTGAAAAACTGGTCTACGATCACGGGGATGATGTTAACCCCAAACAATTCCATGTAATCGTTCTTTTCGAAGAAGAAGGTTCCAAAACCAAACTTACTATGAGAACCATATTCTCGAGCGAAGAAGAGGCAAAAGAGATCTCCAAATACGCTGTTGATGGACTTGGCCAGACTCTAGGACGTCTAGAAGAATTCCTGGAAAAGAAATAAGGAGCTTCGGATAAATTCCGAAGTATTTTCGAATATATTAATCTTTTAAAACGAGGAGAAGAAGTTCGTGAGCGAGATCAAACAATCTGAATTTAAGGAAATGATACTGACTAGGACTCTCAATGCTCCCAGAGACCTGGTCTGGAAGGCTTGGACGGATCCTAATATGGTATCACAATGGTGGGGTCCTCATGGTTTTACGGCTCCTCTATGCCAACTGGATCTTCGTCCAGGCGGTAAGATATTGATCCATATGAAAGATCCGGAAGGCGGGGTCAATCCGATGAACGGCGAATATAAAGAGATAGTCCCTTTGGAAAAGATCGTATTCTCCTCTTATATCGCTTTCGAGATGGACGGCAAAAAACCTGCGGCGGAGATACTGATCACAATTCTGTTCGCAGATAAGGGTTCTCAAACTGAAATACAAGTGCGTGCACTTCCTATCAAAGTGGATCCGGAACTTTTCCCTGCGGTGGAAGGTATGGAAGAAGGTTGGACCCAAACTCTGGACAAACTTACGGCGATTTTCGCTTAATTTTGATCGGATAGGCCCGCCGGAAAATCAAAACAAATATTAAGGAAATAGAATATGAAAGTAAATCTATTGCAAATACTGAGCTTTTGGATCATCATTTTTCCTTTTCAAAAAAGGAAAAAAGCCAGGGTTTAAGATGGACATGAAAGTGGGAGGTTACTTCCACTATTGCCATAAATTTCCGACCAAGGAAGAAATTTGGATCAAGGGAATGTACAATGAGATCATTCCTAAGGAAAAGATCGTTTTTACCGCTTACTTTTCGGACCCGGAAGGCAATCAGGTGGAAAAGATCGGATTTCCTCTGGAGATGAAAATCACAGTTCGATTTTTTTCGGAAAAAGAAACCACTCAGATAGAGATCGAACATGAAGGATTGGAGATCGATCAGGGCGAGAGCCAGGGTTGGACGGAAGCCTTGGACAGATTAGCGGAACTTCTCCGTAGGATCCAAGAATCTTAATCGAAGTAAATCCGAGTAGATTAAATTCTATCCCTAAGAGTGTTTTTTGCTCTTGGGGATTTTTTAGTGATAGATTATATCCGCAAAATTTTAGACGCGAGAGTGTACGACGTCGCAGTCCATACTCCCTTGGACCCAATGATCCGAATGAGCCAAAGATTAAATTCTTCGGTTCTTTTAAAAAGAGAAGATCTCCAACCAATATTCTCCTTTAAGATCAGAGGAGCATACAATCTAATTTCCAGACTTTCTAACGAGGAAAAAAGATCCGGAGTGATCTGCGCTTCCGCGGGAAATCATGCGCAAGGAGTCGCACTATCCTCTCAAAAATTAGGTATTAAGGCGATCATAGTAATGCCGATCACTACACCATCTATCAAAATAGAAGCGGTGCAATATTTCGGAGCGGAGATCGTTCTTCATGGAGATACTTTCGACGAAGCGTATTCTCATGCTCGAAAATTAGAAAAGGAGAAGGGACTAAAATTCATCCATCCTTATGACGATCCGGATGTGATCGCAGGACAAGGGACAGTAGGTTTAGAAATTTTACAGCAGTATCCTGGTCCGATCGAAGCAGTTTTTATCCCTATAGGAGGCGGAGGTTTAGCGGCCGGAGTAGCTTCTTATATTAAATTTTTAAGACCTGAGATCAAACTAATTGGAGTAGAACCTTCGGATGCAGCTTCGATGAAAGAAGCAATCTCCGCAGGCAAAAGAGTGATCTTAGACAGAGTCGGATTATTTGCGGATGGAGTTGCAGTCAGGCAAGCCGGGGAAGAAACATTCAGAATTTGTAAAGAACTTTTAGACGATGTGCTGGTAGCAAACACAGACGAGATCTGTGCCGCAGTCAAAGACATATTCGAAGACATGAGAGTGATCGCAGAACCAGCGGGAGCCCTGTCTCTCGCAGGATTAAAATCTTACACAACCCAAAATCCGGAGCGAACCGGAGCTCTAATCGCGATCAATAGCGGAGCCAATATGAATTTCGATAGGCTCAGACATGTTGCGGAAAGAGCAGAGATCGGAGAATCTAGGGAAATTCTACTTGGAGTCACAATCCCCGAAAAACCGGGAAGTTATTTAAAATTCGTCCAGACTCTAGGAAATAAGATCATCACCGAATTCAATTATAGATATGCCACAGACAAACGAGCGCATGTATTCGTAGGTCTGAAATTGAAAGGTTCTCATTCGGAAAAAGAAAAAGTAATCTCCGAATTGGAATCGTTGGGTTACGAAGTCTTGGATATCAGTGCAAATGAGACCGCAAAGATCCATATTCGTTACATGGTGGGCGGGAGAGTTTCCGAACTCAAAGAGGAGATTATCTTTAGATGTGAATTTCCAGAACGTCCAGGCGCTTTGCTGAAATTTTTGGAATCGGTAGGAACCAATTGGAATATTACATTATTCCATTATAGGAATCATGGAGCGGATTACGGAAGGGTCTTGGTGGGATTTCAGGTACCTACTTCCGATAGAGAGGGTTTTAGAGAAAAGCTGAAAAGTTTAGGATACCCTTATGAAGAAGAAACGGATAATCCTGCTTATAAAATGTTTTTGCACAGTGCTTGATGCGAAGCCAGATCGATTGTTTTAGGTATCTATTCTAAAATAGGCTTTTTTGACCATTTTCTGGATATCGTATCTCTGGCTTGGATCTTCTCCTAGGCAAAAAAACATAATCCCATACATTACGTTTTCTTTAAATAATGTAATATGCAGAATGTGAAGATTGCTTCCCTTGTCCTTATAATGTATTCTGAAAGCAGGACGATTTGCTACTTCCAATTCTCCAAATTCCAGTATCCTTCCATTCCCTTTTTTGATGGATTCTATGATCCCTATTTGGAATTCCCGATTGAAGGCACCTTGGTCCACAGGTTCTATTAATTCTTTTCGAGTGATCAGAACGCTTGCAGACTCATTATAATCTTTTGCTGCAAAAATACCTCCTGCAAACGGTTCCATAGGAAACCAATCGAAAGGAATAGTCAGGTTAAGAGGAGAATTCGGTTCCTTCTTCTTTTCCGAAGAGAGGGATGTGAATGTAAAAAATATGAGAAGTACAAAAAGGACCCGATTCATGGAATTCCTAGATCTCCAGGTTCTCCCTGCCAATACAATCGGAGAGAATCGAAACTATAGATCCCGGTATTATGATAATCTCCCCAGACCAAATTGATCGCGTATCTTCCCACCTTGGAAAAAGACAATAATTTGGCCTCTTTGATCCCGCTAGTCGTCGCTCCTACTTTTCCCCCATGACCGCCCTTACATACTACGCAAGGGCATCTTTTTCTGAGTTCCAAAAGAGAGAATTCGGAGACCACTCCGTCCTTCCATTCTATTTTTAGAATATTCTCGTCGAATTCTATGGTTTCGGGCGTAGTCGCTTTTAAACTAAGGCTCATATTATCTCGGAAGTTTTAATACCTGTTTTCTGAAAGTTCCGATCGTGGTTCCGTAAGTTACCTTTTCGTTGAGTGGAAGGTCAGCAAAATCGAAAGTATCTCTTTCTAAGATCAGGATGACTGTGGATCCCATTTCGAATCTTCCGAGTTCCGCACCTTTATCGATCATGATGGAAACGTCTTTGTAATCTTCTTCCTTAGTGGTCCTGATCAAAGTATTTGTGATAATCTTTTTATCATAAGTCACACGGATACGACCTACGTTGGAAGCTCCAACTTTGATTACCGCTACCAATCCGTATTCGGTTTGCAGGAATGTGATCAATCTTTCGTTTTTAGGGAAAAGCCCTCTGATCCCAAAAACCGCCAATTCATTCACTGGGAAAAGTTTCCCAGGTTCATAATAATATCCTAATATTCTACCGTATGCAGGAGAATGTATCCTATGATAATCCTGAGGAGAAAGATAGAATGTGATATATTTTCCGTTCTGGAATTTGGAGAGATACTTATCCCCTCCTATCAATTCCTTCAGGTTATAATCCACACCCTTTGCTTGTAAGATCACCTGATCGTTGATATCTCCGAAACCTGTGATCTTTGCATCCACTGGAGAAACAAGCGCATTCTCCGCAGAGTCGGTAATCCTTGCTCCGGCTTTTAATGCCCTAGTGAAAAACTGGTTTAAAGAATTGTATTCTTGTATTTCGAGTTCTGCCTCGTTCAAATTGATCTTATAAGCTTTTGCAAACGCCTTTAAGATAGGGATCATGATAAACCTTGGCAATCTTAAAGAGGCCAAGATCCCGAATAGCAAAGAAACTAGGTTTTTAGGTAAGATGGAAAGAAGAAGGAGATAGAAGTCCTTAAATATCTCGTAATGCGCCCCGCCTTCCAGGAATTTTCGTAGTTCCGCTTGGGCCACCTTCGCCAAAAGAACCAAACTAATGAGTACAGGAACTGCGGTAATAAGAGCGAGTCCATAACCGATGCCGAATACTTGTAATAAGAATTCTTCTCCGAATTGAACATATGCATATGCAGAACCTAGCAAAGAGGCTACGAATAAGATCCTATATACATTTGCAAATTTTTCTCCGAAGATATATCTAGCGTTTTGTTCGCCCGTATAGAACCATCCGGCGATCGCAATTATGGAAAATATTAAGAAGGATGCAAATAAAGCCAGTCTTGCGGAATCCGTAGGACCGTTTACTAATACGAATAAGAAATTTTTAACCGATTCGAGATCCTTTACTCCAAAGGAGAATAACGCGTAGATTACCAAAGTAGCTACTACAAAACCTTCGAAGAATGTAGCGAGCATACTTACGATCCCTTGTTTTGCAGCGGAATCAGTCCGAACCACTCCTGCAACTCCCGCACTTTTTCCGATCCCGGTTTCAGTGGATAAGAAGAACATTCCTGTTCCCGTGCTGAAAATCCTTGCGAGAGAAAATCCTCCTCCAAGTAATAAGGAGAATGGTTGCATCGCTTCCTTAAAGACCGATTCTAAGAAAAAGTAAAAATTCCCTAGATGATCCCTAAACAATAGGATATAACTTAAGAAAAATAGAATGAGACCTATCGGAGCTAGATAAGAAGAAACTTTTCCGATCCTTCTGATCCCGCCTAATACTACGAATACTACTATGATCGAGACCAAAAACGGAACAGTCATCCCTTGTATATCAAGTCCGTTCTTCGCTAAAAAGGAAGCTCCTAAAATAGGCATAGCGCTTCCCATAGAAAGTACAGTCAACAAACAGGCCAAAGAGAAAGCGATTGCAAGCCATCTAGCTCTAAGTGCTTTTTCGATAAAATACATTGGACCTGAAAGATATCTTCCACTTTCTAACTTGATCCTGAATCGGATCGCTAAGGTGGAAGAAACAAAACGAAGAGGCATGATGAGAAAACTGGAAAGCCAAATCCAAACTAGAACTCCTGGACCTGCCAATACCAACGCCAATGCGGAACCAAGTATTGCTCCCGGAAGTAAAGAGGAACCTGTTCCGGCATAGAATGCCTGAGAATGTACCAAACGTCCTCGGGAACCTTTGTAGTCCATGTTCCCGGAAAAAATTTTAATCGCTAAAAATAAAAAACGGATTTGTGGAAACTTTAAACGGAATGTTAGGTATAACCCGATGAAGAGTAAAAAATAAAAATATGGTTTTAAAAGATCCAAATCCAAGAACGGAAATAGTTTAGTTGTTAGCATTCCAATCCATCTTTTCCTTAAAAATAAAGGCTTTTAGAATTATTGGCCCAGAATTTCCTACTCGTATGCCGGGCTCCTACACAGTTTTTACGCATCCAGTCCCAAAACCACTCCTTTTTAAACAGCGGTCAGGGCCCAAAACGGGAAGAGCAAGTTTCTATTCTATCATCCTTACCGGAATTCTGTTCGGAATGATCTCCTTGGGAGCGGAAGAAAATACCACAACCACGCCTAAACTAAAGGAATTGCCTGAAAAGAGGACTGCAGAAGCCCCAGATACCTGGGAATTCGGAGCCAGACTCGGTTTTGGAATGAGAGGACCGAACAGATTCGATCAGAATTTAAACGGTTTTAGCTCCAACTTGAATCCTCTTGTGGCCAGCCAAACCAAACAAGAAAATACAAGAGGAAGTTTCCAAGGAGAATTTTTAGCAAGGACCAGACTGAGTGAAGATTTCAAGATCGGGTTAATAGGCGGATATAGATACTACGATCCATTCCATCTCACGAATCTTACCTCAGAACCTTTTTATACTCAGCTGAATTTCCAAATGGAAAGTTTTTATGTTTTAGGAATGGTCTGGCAAGAAGGACGGCTGAACAGATACTTCCGCTGGGAAACAGGACTTGGGCTTGGGATCACAAGAGCATTGTGGGTAACAAATGGTTATGCCACGGAAGGAAAATCTTACTACCAACAAGAAGGAAATTTGAAAGGAAGCGGGTTGGAATTCAGACTAGAAGGTTCTCTAATCCATCCGATTAACGACAGAGTTAGTTTAAGTTTCGGAACTTATTTGTCCTGGATCAATATCACTTCTTTCGACGGTTCCTTTAACGGGGACACTGCATCTTTTTATGTAAGACAAGATGGAAGAGTCTCTCCATTAACTGAATCCGCCAATCAAGACAATATATTACTTTCTAATCAATATTCGCGAAAATTAGACATGCAGTCCGCATATGGCGGACTGTTTTTCGGCGTGAACTATAAATTATAAAATTATAATGTTTATTTAGCGACCGGAACGATCAGATCTGGATGTTTCGGAGAATTGATATATTTAGACTCTGTCACCTTCTCTTTCATTTTCCTTAATGTTTCGTAAGGAATATCCACTACCACAAAATTCGCAATGGATGTTGGGATACTTCCACCCGGATCGCTGAGTATCTGGTAAGTAACTTCTATCTCATCTCCTACCGGTACAAATTTCCAAAAACCTTTGAGGGTCCCTCTTACGATTCCCTTCTTTTCCGCCACTATATTTGCAACAGGTCGAATTGTATAAGTCACTGCTCCTGTATTTTTGTCCTGGCTGAAAATAGTATGGATCACAAAGTCCCGATCGTTCACCGGCCAAGGTGCCCCGTTCTGGATATAAATATACTTTTCTCTTGTGTTCAAAACTTTCACAGCTTCTGCATGCTTACAATCTTTGAACCAACTTACGTAATTCGGATTGTCTTCCATGAGAGAGATCACAGTGTTTAGATCCGCTTTGAGTTTTGTTTTTCCACGGAATTCTTTGAAATCCGAACCTTCTACAGCTCTGGTATGGACTGTGATCCCGTTTTTCTCCTTCTCCAGATCCCAAGAAAATATTTGCATGGGGATCAATAGAAAAGCGATAAAATAGAAATGTTTCATTAGAATACAACCTCTCGGAGAATGACTTCGAATTGAAGCTATGATCTAACCGGATCTTAGATCAGATCAACCGTAAAATTGGACCGACCTTTTCTGCAGTGGGAAATATTAATCAAAATCTAAGGAGCTGGGTTCTCTTTTGTATTTAAGGGGTTTTTGTAGGTATTTGATAAGAAGGACCTTATTTCCTTTTTCGTTAAATTTTACCACGTCGAAAACTTTTCGGGTCATCATGATCCCACGTCCATGGGTATAACTCTCCTCGTTCAGTTTTTCTCCGTCCAAATTTAAGATCTTCTTAAAATCGAAACCGTCTCCTTCGTCTTCTATCTCGAAACCGATCCTTTTGGAATTTAAAGAATACGCAACCTTTACATTCCTTGCCCCGTAAAAAGCCTCTCTTTGTCTTTTTTGGATGAACTCCATGTAATTTCCGGATTTCATAGCTTCCGTTTTTTCATCAAAGCTGATACCGAGATTCCCATGTTCGATCGCATTGATCAAAACTTCTCTGAGGCAAGTACGGATCGCAGTGATCACTTCCGATCCTGCAAATTGGCTCAGATTAGAAGTGAGTTGCCTACTCAAGATATCCGCATTTCTTAGATAATTGTTCACAGTGAAATGCATACTTTCCGAGACCAAAAAGCGGGAAAGAATATCCTCAGAGATCTCTGAGACCTTACCTAATACCTTTCTTCCCGCCTCGCTCTCAAAGGATTGGAGACGGATCTTTACAGGTTTAGGTTCCATTACATATTTCTGTTTGAACTCCGAATGGAATTCTACGGTCTTTCTGGTCCTTAAATGTTCCTCTAGTTTTTCCTTGGCAAGAAGAAGTACGATAGAACCTTCCTGAGTATCCAGAGTATAGATCAGATCTAAGAAATTTTTACCTTCCACTTCTAGAGGTTTATAACCTGTAAGCCTGGAAAGAGTGCGGTTTGCATCTTTGATATTTCCCTCTTGGTCCAATGTAAGAAGAAGTTCTTCTGCTCCTTCAAACAAATTCCTAAATCTTAGTTCCGATTGTTCGATTGCCTGCTTTGCCTCGTTCAGATCTTCTACCTTGGAAGAAAGATCCTTGGACAGATCGTTCACACGATCGGCTAATGACAAAGCCAAAAGAAGAATATGCATTGCAGTTCCGATCTCCACTCCCCAATACGCCAAAGAGATTGTATGAGGAATGATCCCGGAAAATCTCAGAGTAAATACGAATGCCCCTGTAACGAGTGCAAGCCAGGCGCCTAAAAAGAAAAGTGTAGGCCTTAGATTTCTGGAAAATCCTTGGAAGCCGAGATACAAGATCGCGACCAAAGTGATCGTAGAAAGGAATATATAAAGCGCCAATGCAAAGCCGAACGGAAGAAAATATCCGACAACTGTAAGTATATAAGATAATATTGATATTCCCTTAAGGACCTTATTAGAATTCGAATAATGATTAGGAGCATCGAAGTAGAGTCTGATAAAATCAGCTGTTGTCCCAGAAACCAAAAATGTAAAAGAAGTGATGATATGACTTGCCCAAACCACCGAGTTCGGCCAGAAAAATTGAAACGAATATCCGTGAAGAGACCATTGGGCCAAAACCCCAGAGCCGACATATCCGAAAAATGCTAGGTATGTTTTTTCCTTAGTAGATAAGAACAGAAATAGATTATATAATGCCATGACCAAAAGAGATCCGAAATAGATCCCAAGTAATATTTGCTCATGGCTTATATTGGAAAAAAAGTCCTGAGACTTATATGCGAACACAGCAAAGTTAACCGAACTTTTGGTCTGGATCCTGAGATAAACTGTGTCCTTCTCCCCTGCCTTTAATTCCAAAGGAAAACTGGGAAATCTATATTGGATCGGCCTTTCTTCAAAAGGAATCCTGTCTCCTCCCCGAAAAAAAACCTTGTCCCCTTTGGAGGCAAGATACAATTCTGCCTTGTCCAACTGGCTATAATGGATCTCCAAAATCCAGGAAATGGAATGAGAAGATTTATTTTCTACTGGGATCTTGAACCAATGAGCCAGATCCGAATAACCTAAACTCCCGGAAGAAAGAGGATAAAACTCTTTCTTTTGCATTTTTTCGAATTGAGTATCCCCATCCTCGTCCGCCCAAACCTCTGCGTAAGGCACCAAGGAAATCCCATCATACGGAAGAGAAGAAGGATCGAATGCGAAAATCGGACTACAAATGGAAAAAGATAAAAAAGTGAACGAGAGTTTACAAAAAACTCTCCAAGACAAAAAATTCTGAATGTCTAAAAGTCCTTTCACTCTTTCTAAAAAACCGGAGGGAAAAGTTTGACTTCTGGCGGATCGGCAAGCAAGTCAAAATTCTCCCTTCGGAGACTAAAAGAGGATTTTAGCCTTTTTTGCTTTTAGACGCCGCATCTTTTATGAGTCCTGCGGCAATTTCGTTCCTCTGGATCTGGCTTGTGCCTTCGTAGATTTGTAGGATTTTAGCGTCCCTGTAAAATTTTTCCACAGGATATTCTTTGGTGTATCCGTATCCGCCGAAAATTTGCACCGCGTCGGATGCCACTTGGACCGAAGAATCGGATGCATAACATTTTGCCATCGCGGAAAATTTTGCTGCGTCTTTATGAAAAGTCTCCGCATACACGCCTGCTTTGTAGGTGAGAAGCCTGGAACCTTCTATCTTGATCGCCATGTCGGCAAGCATATGCTGGATCGCCTGGAAAGAAGAGATTGTAGTTCCGAACTGTTCTCTTTCTCTAGAGTATTCGATCGCAGCATCGAATGCACCCTGCATCAAACCTACTGCCCCTGCCGCAACCGCCGGTCTGGAAAGGATCAATGTTTTGAACGCATGCAAGAATCCCATATTCTCTTTTCCACCCAAAAGATTTTCTTCCGGGATCTCACAGTCTTCCATGATGAGCTGTCTTGTTTCGGAACATCTGATCCCCAACTTGTCTTCCTTCTTTCCGAAAGAAAATCCTTTGGTCCCTTTTTCAATAATGAAACAAGAGATCCCTCTTGGGCCTCTGTCCTTGTCGGTTATCGCAAACACTGTATAGATATCAGCTTGGCCGGCGCTACTAATCCATTGTTTGGTACCGTTCAGAACATAACGGTCCCCTTTTTTCACTGCACTGGTCGCCATCGCAGGAACGTCTGAACCTGCTCCTGGTTCCGACAAACCGAATGCAGCTGTCTTTTCACCCGAGGCGAGAAGAGGAAGCCATTTGTCTTTTTGGGCTTTGGTTCCACCTACATCGATTGGCAGAGCTCCTAGTTTTGTAGAAGTGAATGCGGTATTTACTCCCAAACATCCCCAGGAAATTTCCTCTGCGAGTACGATACCTCCCATCATTCCATAACCTAGTCCGCCATGTTCTTCGTCGAACAATGCCTGGTACAATCCTGCTTCTTTAAATTTTTGTAAAATAGCTTTCGGATACTCGTTGTTTTCGTCGTAGTGCATTCTGTTCGGAACGACTTCCTTTCTGACTACGTCCCTGACCAGTTCTCTGAGTTGTATTAATTCCTCTGGTAATTCGAATTGAAGCGGTGAATTCAAGCTTGCCTCCCAATGATATTCTTTTTCAAATTCGGATATTGATTCCTAGGCAATCTTTAGAATAAGGGACTGAATGATCAAGCGAAGCTTTTCGCTCCGCTTGCAAGAATGGATGGATGGTTTGTTATACGAACTAAAAAGAAAGATCTAAATGATTATTTTAGATTCCAGGCCAGAACGCCCAATAATACAAACTTCAGCACCTCCCATTTTTCCATCTTAGGTCTTCCGTTCCATACAAGACCTAAACTTAAGAACGCAAAGAAGAACCAAACTCCAAAGCCTGAATACATGGCCAGAGATATCTTTCCTAGTTTCAAAAGTTTTAATAGATAAACGGAAAGTCCGGCAAGAACTAGAAACTGCAAGATCCCATAGACCTTTTTGGAAGTTGAAATTGTCGGATCGAATTTAACGTAAGTGGATCTGTTGATTTCTGGGACCTTCTTCTCTCCTCCCAATGAATCAGGTCTCCAGTCCGGTTTTTTGATAAGAAGAAGAAGTTTATCTTTCCAACTGGGAGTGGCCTTTACTAAATTCCAAAGGGAAATATACACATGTAAATTTGCCCAAATAGGATTGAATGTAGGAAGAGGTTCCGTCAGTCCATAGATCGGCTCCTTCTTCTCCTCCGCATATGTTCCAAACCAGCGATCCCAGAGAATCAATATGCCACCGTGATTCTTATCCAAGTATTCAGGATCTCTTCCGTGATGGACCCTATGATGAGAAGGAGTCAAAAGGACTTTTTCCATCCAACCCAATTTTCCGATCAATCGAGTGTGAACCCAAAATTGATAGATCTTCAAGATCCCATGGCAGATAAAGAACATCCACCAAGGAATTCCAAGAAGAGCCAAAGGAAGATTGAAAGCATATTCAAAAATCCTTTGGAACATGGATTGGCGAAGTGCCACAGTTAGATTAAATTCTTCGCTGGAATGATGGGTCACATGACATGCCCAGAGAAGATGGATCTCATGAGTTGCGCGATGAAACCAATAATAAATAAAATCCACAGCGATCAGAACGAATGTCCATGCAAGAAAAGACTCTAAATTGAATTCCCAACCGTTAGAGGTTTTCGACAAAGGAGAAGAAGATGGAAATTCCCCAAAATGAAAAAGACTTTGGACGGAATAATATATTCTAATTTTATCATACAGGAGAATGGCGCCCAATGTAATGACCACTCCAGTAAAGGAATACAGTATCCCAGTCGCCAAATCGGAAACGGAATCATTCCATCTATAAACTGACCTTCTTCTTCCCCATAAAAATTCCAACAAAGCTAGTCCGAGGAAAAAAGGAACTGCCTTGTCTAAAATCGTTTCTTGCATATCGCAAACACTCAACTGCCTAGTTTACTGTATTTAAAAATTTTGCCAATTTACGGACCAAAAACCTAGGAGTGATCCGGATCGATTGTGCCATTACCTTGTTTGCCATTCCTGAGATCACTACAACCTTTCCTGCTTTTACTCCTTGGTATCCTACCTTTGCCACATAAGCCGGGTCCGCTTTAGGAACAAGACTGCTATTTAAGATCGCAGACTTATCCATTTCCGCTCTTTTAAAAAATTCGGTTTTAGTAGGCCCGGGACAAAGACAGGTTACGTTCACTCCGTCTTTACGAACTTCTTCCGCAAGACCTTCCGAGAAGAATAGAACGTACGCCTTGGAAGCATAATAATTCGTCATCATTGGACCTGGCTGGAAAGCTGCAGTAGAAGCCACGTTCAGAATTTTTCCTGTATGTCTTTCTCTCATATCTTTTAGAAAAAGATGAGTTAATTCCACAAGAGAAGTCACATTGACTTGGATCAGATCCAATTCTTCTTTCAGATCTAAAGAATGGAATTTTCCATTTGTTCCAAAGCCTGCGTTATTCACCAGAAGATCCACGATCGCTTTTTTCTTTTTGGCGAAGTCGTAAATTTTTTTAGGAGATTTTGGATCGGATAAATCTGCGGAAAGAACTTCTACATTTGCCCCCAAACTTTCCATTTCCTTTTTTACAGAGTTCAAGGTTTTGAGATTTCTCGCTACAAGAATGAGATCGTAACCATCTTTTGCGGCCAATTTGGAAATTTCATAACCGATGCCTACGCTTGCTCCGGTAATTAATGCTGTTTTTTTCATGATCTATAAGATTCCTTTTCGAAAGAGTAAAAGCGCTTTTTATCGCAGCCAATTTTAGATTTAGATTTCCTTTCAGGAAAGTAGAAATTAAAAATCCGCGGCAGTTCCCATTCTTTCTGATCAAACCTATGAAAAAGACTTTACCATACTACTTGTATTTGAATGATCCTAGGCTCTTATGATAAAACTATACGGTTATCCGATCAGCAATTATACGAATAAGGTCAAATTGGCACTTTTAGAAAAAGGTTTGGAGTTCGAAGAAATTCGTACACCCTTCTCCCAAGAAGAGGAGTTTTTAGAAAAAAGCCCAATGGGAAAAATTCCTTACCTTGAAGTGGATGGAAAATATCTGGTAGAATCCCAGGCAATTATAGAATTTTTAGAAGATGCTTATCCGAATAGCAAACGTTTGATCCCAGCAGATCCATTCGAAGCGGCTCAAGTTAGAACGATTATTTCCTTTATCGAAAATTATATCGATATTCCAGCCCGCAGATTGTACGAATCGATTGTAGAAGGTAAAACAATCTCTCCTGAAACTGTAGAACTAACAAAACTCGCGATCCAAAAAGGAGCGAGAGCACTTTCGAGAGTGGCAAAATTTTCTCCTTATATTGCAGGCAAAGAATTTACAGCTGCCGACTGCTCCGCGTTTGCCACCTTTCAGATCATAAACGATCATATCGCGGATTGGATCTCTCCAAATCCACTCTTCGAAATTCCAGGATTACAAGCATATCTGGATATGATGATGCAGAATCCAAACGCCGCAAAAGTGGACAAACCAAAGTCAGTCGTAATGAAAGCTTTAAAGAGACTCCGAAAATAGATCGGATCTAAAGTTCAGATTTTGTGCGCTGCGTTTTCTCTGAGAAAAATTCGGTTCAAACCTAGTTGCAAAAAATCTGGTTGACTGGCTCGGTTCACAAATTAACCTGCTGGTGTCTTTATGGAAGCAGAGAAAGTCATTTCGGTCCCTATCAAAGAACTTCCTCACTTAAAAGTGATCCTAGCCGGATGGTATAATTTTTTAAAGGATAGTTACGATCAGAAAACGATAGACGCAAACGCCTTTAAAGACTCTTTAAAGACGAATGTGGTCTACAATATTGATTCCGACCAGATAGAATTACTACTTTCAGGCACGGAACAGTTGCTTCAAAGCTTCCGCAAAAAACTTTCTTAAAGCCGCTCAAGCTACTAAATCATAGAGTTTTAATAGAGCGTCCGGTTCAGGATCTCGTCCCAGAAAACGTTTGAATAGGATCATCGCGTTTTCGGAGCCTCCTTTTTCCAAGATCTCAGTTCTGTATTTTGCCGCCAGATCCTCGTCAAAAATCCCCTTGGACCTGAACGCAAAAAAGGCGTCCGCTGCCAGAAGTTCCGCCCATTTATAACTATAATAACCTGCCGCATATCCTCCTGAGAAAATATGCCCAAATCCGTTCTGGAACTTGTTATATTCAGGAGGAAAAAGAACGCTTATATCTTTTCGAACTAAATCCAGAATATTCTGCACTTCTTCTTCCGAATACTTTTGGAGATGGATCCTTATATCAAAAATTCCGAATTCTAGCTGACGGACAACTCCCATCGCAGCCAAAAAGTTCTTAGTATCTTTTAATTTTTGCGCCAATTCTTTTGGGATAGGTTTTCCTGTTTCATAATGAAATGCGAAGAAGTTTAACACTTCCGGCTCATATGCAAAATTTTCCAAAAACTGAGAAGGAAATTCCACTGCATCCCATTCTACACCATTGATCCCGCTGACAGGAGGCTCTTCTATTTTTGCACAAAGATGATGGAGAGCATGTCCCATCTCATGGAAAAATGTGACAACATCCGAATGATTTAAAAGAGAAGGAGCTGAATCCTTAGAAGGAGGAAAATTACAAACCACGAATGCAGAAGGTAGGATCATCCTATTTGGAAGCCTATTACGGGTTTCCCAATGGTTCATCCAGGCCCCGCCCTGTTTGTCCTTTCTTGCCTCCAGATCCAAATATAACCTTGCGATAATTTCGGAGCCGTTTCTGACGTGATAGACTTCCGTTTTAGGATCCCAAATCGGAGCGTTCGTCTTCTCAAATTTTAATCCTAAAAGTTTTTCCAAAAAGGAGAAGGTCCCTTTTACAACTGTACTCTTTTCGAAGTAAGGACGGGTCTCTTCTTCGTCAAAATCGTAATTTTTCTTCTTTAACTTCTCGGAAACATAAGCGCTATCAAATGCTTGGAAATCTGGAATGTGAATGGATGAAGCGAATTTTTTGAGTTCTGAAATTTCCTTCTCCGCTATTGGCCTAGCTAGTTTACCGATTCTTTGTAGGAAGTCCAGCACCTGTTCCGGAGAATCCGCAACCTTAGTTGCCAGAGAAGCTTCTGCGTAATTTTTATATCCGAGTAAGTTAGCGGACTCGTCTCTTAAAGCCAGTATCTCTTCTAAAATTTTACCGTTGCCGGGGGCACGAGTTACATAGGCCTTGTACAATTCTTCTCTTTTGGAACGATTGCTTCCATAAGTCATATAACAATTATAACTCGGGAACTGAAGAGTGAAGGAGTAAGTCCCATCCTCATTTCTGTATAATGCCTTGTCGGACTCTGGAATCTCTTTTACATCTTCTTCAGATTCGATTTTCATTTCGAAAGAATTTGTGGAATCCAAAAGATTTTGAGAAAATTGGTTAGAAAGGTCTGACAACCTAAGTTGTATTTCTTGCAGACGATTTTTTTTATCTTCCGGAAGCCCTACTCCGCCCAATTTGAATTGAAGGATTGCATCTTCCAGAACCTTGTTCTTTGGTCTGTCTAGTGAAGACTTTTCTTTCTCATAAATTTGAGAGTATAATTTGAATAATTCTTCGTTCTGTCCTAACTCAGTATAAAATTCGGTAATCTCAGGTAGGATCTCAGTATAATGTTCTTTTGTTTCTTCGCTGTTCTTAACACTATTTAGGTGAGAAAGTACCGTAAATTCTTCCTGCAATTCCTCAATGGAATCGTTTAGAGGTCGTATTACGGACTCGTAATTTACATCCTTCTTTCGGATTATATCTTCCAAAACCTTTTTAGAGTTTTGTATTTTCTCTCGCACCTTCTCCTTTTGGTAAGAAAGTGCGATTTGGGGAAATTCTCTGAATAGAACTGCTGGACTCATCGATTCCAGACTTTCTCCTCCCGAATGGAAAAGCATCAATTTTCCATCTTGACAAGATTGAAAAACTGATTCGAATTCCTCCATTCCGACCCTTTCTTATGAGATCTTATCTTCTGATTCCTATATTCTTTTTGTATTTGGGCTGCACAAGTCCACCTTTGCCTGTATTCCAAACTACCGAAGGGATCTGTCCTAAGTCGGATCTTTTCGTTTTATCCCAGCCTGAGATAGATGTGCAAACTGGGAATGACCTGGTCGGGATCTATTGTAAGGCGAATATCACGCCGATTGGATTCGAATGGGAAATTAGTTTAGTGTTTCAAGATGAGATCCATCCAAACGCATTGAAGGATTTTTTCTATAGGATATACAGAAGAGTCCGTTACGGTAGGACCTACGACATTGAATCCTTTTTGGTCCGATTAGAACCGGATGGTAAAACTTTTCAACTAGATCTAAAGAATGTTTACTCAGGAGATCAGATCTTCCAAGAGGACCCGGTTGTTCATAAGGATAGGATACTTTCTTCTTCTATTTTGGAAAATAGAAGTTCAATGCCTATTCTTTATGTGAATACCTGGAATCATATGTTTGGGGAGAAGGACAATAACCCGGAGCTTTCCAAGCAAGAGATCCAAATTTCCGAGTTTCGCTTCGGATCCAGAAGCCAACTGGACGGGTATTTCGGGACTTACTGAAGCCGAAAAAGCCTTTTCCGAGCAGAGGATCTCAAAATCCTGGAAGAAACTAAAAACGAAGCAGGAGTTCTCACAATGGCTAAAATCCCTACTTCCCCCTTTGCGGAACTAGGCCCCAAAACTCCGGTGGAAACCGGAACCGTAAAACGGGGTATTTACGGTAGATATCTAGAAGAATTTACCGAAGGAGCAATTTTCGAACATCCGAGAGAACTGACCATCGATCGTTCTTTTGCTCAAGAGTTTGCTACTACTTTTATGGAAGCGAACCCTCTTTATCTTTCCGCTCCTTACGCGCAAGCTCATGGATTCAAAGATCTATTAGTTTCTCCTTTGATGGTGTTCAACGTGGCGCTTTCTCTCGGAGTTCAAAACGATTCCGAAAAAGCGTTAGCGAATCTTGGATACTATGACGTTCAATTCCTGAAACCTGTGTATCCTGGAGATACCCTTTCCGCTAAAACCAAAATTATCAAAATAGATGATAAGGGTGCGGACAAACCTGGAATCGTTCATGTTCGTACGATCTGTTTGAACCAAAACAGGGAACTAGTACTTCAATACGAAAGAAAGATCATGATCTATCATTCTAACGGAAAGCCGAAAGGAACTCCGAAACCTGTGATCAAAGAAGCTTTCTTCCCGGAAACTGATAGCCCTGTTATCGAACTTCCTGAGCTAAAATTTCCCAAAGGTTTCGAAACCGCTACTTGGTCAGATACTTATTTCGAAAATTTCGCGGCAGGTCAGATCTATATCCACCAAAACGGCAGAACGATCACTGACGAACATTTCCCTTGGACCTATAGAGTAGGTAACACTCACCCACTTCATTACGATAAATTGTATTCTTCCGGAATTTCCGGCCCAATGGGTGGAGAACCTGTCGTTTACGGAGGACTCGTATTCGCATGGTTATGTGGACTTTCTTCTAGAGATGTGACTGAGAATGTTCTTTGGGATCTTGGATTTACCGAAGGATATCATACTCAACCTTCTTTCAGTGGGGACACTGTGACTGCGATCACCAGAGTTCTAGCTGTAAAGGACAGAGGGACCGAATTCGGTATTCCTGCGGGAGAAGTTCATCTTCAGTTCATCGGTCTGAAAAACATCAAGGCGAACGACGCCTTCGAAAAATTCGGAGCCGATCTATTCTTAAAAGAGAACGATAAGAAAAAACACGGTAAGGAAAAACTTCCTGAGAAAATTTTCGAGATCGAAAGAAAGATCTTAGTTAAGAAGAAGTAAGAGACTCAGAGGTTAAAAGAGTCGCTAAGATTTTTCCACACAGAGCCACGAAGACACAAAGAGATTTCTTTGGTTTAATAAACTAAGAGACAACTCCGTGGCTCAGTGCCTCTGTGTGAGACTGCCCCTGTGCCTCTTTTATCTCAGTATCTTTACCCCTCTAAGGTCGCGCTCATTGAGCCTTTGGAGGCGGGAAGCAAAGGATCCGGTCCATAATTTAAGATCAGATCTTGGATATGTTCTGCGTGTTCTAATTCACCGGCAAACACTACCGTCTTTTTCTGAGCGTCTACTTCTACAGCATGACCGAAAGCTTGCTCTGGAGTCATCTTACATACGTCCATGAGCATAGTGATCACATATTCGTAAGTATGTTCGTTATCATCCCATAAAACCACTCTCCAGGGTCCTCCGATCTGCACCGGTTCTTCTGTGGTGGTTTCTTCTATCGAGGGTGAGTTAGGCATGACACGAAATCTTAATGCCCGGCAAAATACCGGGCTATTTGGATTGGACTGCTTTTTTTGCTAGTTCCACTATGTTTTTGGATCTAAGACCGAAATAATCCAGAAGCCCGGACCAGGTGCCGGATTTACCGAAACTGTCCTTCATTCCCAGCTTTAGAACACGCACAGGATGTTCTTCGGATAAGAATTCGCTGACTGCAGAACCCAGTCCACCGATCACATTATGCTCTTCGCAGGTAACAACTGCACCGCAAAGTTTAGCATATTTTAATATAGCTTCTTTATCGATAGGCTTAATGGTCGCCATATTCAAAAGAGTGGCTTGGATACCTTCTGCTTCCAGCTCTTTTACAGCGATCATTGCTTCGTTTACCAGAACTCCGTTTGCGATGATAAGAACGTCTTTACCTTCTCTCATCACTTCAGCTTTTCCGATCTCGAATTTATAATTTTCTCTTTCGATCAAAGGAAGATTCGGACGGCCTACTCTTACGTAAACAGGTCCCTTATAATCTGCAATTGCATGAATGATCTGTTTTGTTTCGTTATAATCGGAAGGACAGATCACTACCATTTCAGGAATGGCTCTCATAGTGGCAAAATCTTCGATACATTGGTGAGAAGCCCCGTCCTCACCAACTGTAATTCCACCGTGAGAAGCTACTAATTTCACGTTCAAGAAAGGATAAACTACGCTATTACGCACTACTTCCCAGGCTCTTCCGGATAAAAACATCGCGAAAGAAGAAGCAAATGGAACGTAACCTGAAAGAGCGAGTCCGGCTGCATGCCCCACTAAATTCTGCTCTGCAACCCCTACGTTGAAAAAACGATCCGGAAATGCTTTTGCGAATTTATTGGTTTTAGTAGAACCGGAAAGATCCGCGTCTAGTACTACGATATCGGAACGCCCGGCACCTAATTCGTGCAATGCGTCTCCGTAACCGTCTCTGGTTGCTTTTTGATCTGCGCTAGATGCGGATACTGCTCCCATTAACCTTTCAATGCTCCTGCTTTATCAGTTCTTTCCCAGGTGAATGTTTCTCCACTTCTTCCGAAATGTCCGTAAGCGGCGGTTTCCCTGTATTTTCTTCCCTTATCCAATAACTGTAAGGACTCAGTGATCCCTCTTGGAGTCAGTTTGAAGTTTGCTTTAATTCTTTTAACGATCTCTTCTTCGGAAAGTTTACCTGTTCCAAAAGTGTCCACATGAACCGAAACTGGCTCAGCTACACCGATCGCATAAGCCAACTGCACCTCACATTGGGATGCAAGACCTGCAGCTACCACGTTTTTCGCGATATATCTACCCATGTAAGCAGCGGAACGGTCCACTTTGGAAGGATCTTTTCCGGAGAATGCTCCACCACCATGTCTTCCGAAACCACCGTAAGTATCCACAATGATCTTACGTCCGGTCAGACCTGTATCTCCGTGAGGCCCACCGATAATGAACTGTCCGGTAGGGTTAATAAAATATTTCGTATCTTTCAAGAAATTGGCAGGGATGACCTTCTTGATACATTGCTCAATTACAGATTCTTCGATCTGTTTGTGAGAAACATCAGGAGAGTGTTGAGTGGAAATCACAACGGTGTCCACACGAACCGGTTTACCGTTCTTGTATTCCACGGTTACCTGGGACTTAGCGTCCGGACGAAGCCATTTTAATGTGCCGTTATGTCGAAGACCGGATAAATGCCTTACTAATTCATGGGAATAGTAGATCGGCATAGGCATCAGTTCAGGAGTTTCGTCGATTGCGAAACCGAACATCAAACCTTGGTCTCCAGCTCCTTGCTCCTTAAACAGACCTTCTCCCTCTGTAACACCTTGAGAAATATCAGGACTTTGGGCGTGAATATGGGAAGAAACCACTGCAAACTCAGCATCGAATCCAAGGGAAACATCGTTGTATCCGATATCCTTGATTACGTTTCTTGCGATCTCTACTGCGTCAATTTTTCCCTTGCTGGTAACTTCTCCGGCAACTACTACCAAATTGGTAGTCACTAAAGTCTCGCAGGCTACCCTGGATTTAAGATCCTGAGCTAGATACGCGTCCAGAATTGCATCGGAAATTTGGTCGCAAACCTTGTCCGGATGTCCTTCCGATACGGATTCTGAGGTAAAGATGAAGTCTTGAAGGGACATTCGATTGTAATTCCTGTTAAAATTATTTCTTGGGGAGAATCTTCCCCGCTTAAAACTATAAACTTATGCAAGTCGTCACTGTCAAGTGAATCCGACCCAACCTTTTTCCAATCCTATGGGGTTCGGACAGAAATTTAGTCAAAACTTATGAAATTGGTTTGTAGGATTTATACGGTGAAAAAAGCATTTCTTAGATGAAAATTCGGGTCTCCGATATTAAGGTAAAGAACCGCATTCGTAAAGATTTAGGCGACTTACATGGTCTAAAATCTTCCATACAAAACTTAGGGCTTTTGCATCCGATCATTATCGACCTGGACAATAAATTAGTCTCCGGCGAAAGACGCCTGGAATGTGTGAAACTTCTGGGCTGGGAATACGTAGATGTTCGGATCGTAGATGTACGAAGTAAAAAAGAAAGAGTTTTGATCGAAGCCGAAGAAAACAATGTGCGGCTACCGTTTACCCCGGAAGAACAGGAAAGGGCTCAAAAGCTATTAAGAAGATATTCCCATACAGGGATCCTTGGTAGATTGTTTGCCTGGCTCTTGGATCTTTGGGAATGGTTCTGGTCCTGGCTATTCAAAAACTAAACTAACCCATCCATCATTCCTCATTCAAAATGTTTCCTTCCGTCAGGAGACTTGGAAATTTTTTTACTCTCCAAATGGAACTTGTTATATGATCCGGGCCGGAGGTAAATTACTACTTTGTAAAATTTTTGCACCGCAAAAGAGACCGGGAAAACAAAAAATTATTAATTAGATTTACAAAAAGGAATCTCTTCTCTATCTTGAGCAATCCATACCAAGGAGATCTCTCGAATGAAAAAATCTTCGATCCTTATAATCTCCACCGCTATAATGGTCAGCTTTGCTGCATGTATCGGTGGACTCCCCGGCCTACAAAGTAATTTCTCGGTCGGAGAGCAAGACATTCCAGGAGTAGGAGTTAAGAAGCTTTTCGCGCCTTATTCTGAAACTGTGAACTATTGGGGATACATCAAACCAGGACAAGCCGCTGACGCAGTAGTAAACGGAAAGAAATCATATTTCCTTTATATTTGGGTTCCAGCAGCTATCGTTGAACTAGGCGTTCGCTTAATTTCCCCTACCGGAGAAATCGGTGAGCCATCTAGCGGCGACTTCGTGAGTGAGGCTTTCAAAGCTGCAACTCCTGAAGAAAAAAGCATGCCGAACTGGTTCGATACTTGGATTCGCGTAGAGCGCTTAGCAGCTATTATGCCGAACCAAATCGACGGAGCAGCTAAAGGAAAAGCACTTCAAAATCTTGGCGACAATGATGATGGAGACGATACTTACAATGAAGAGCGTCACAACAAGTACAACTCTTTACTTCGTATCCAAATTCCTAACATTCCAAAGAGCTTGGATGAACTGAAAAACATCGACACTAAAAAACTTTTAGTTCGCGGTTTATACAGAATTACCTTCACTACTTACAAAGTAGGCGAAGTTAAAGGTTCTTTCGTAGCTACTGTTGGAGTTCTTGGCCCTCCAGGTGTTCCAGGTCTTTCTCCGATTCTTCACGCAAACCCAGCTGAATTGCAAAAATTAGCTGTTGATGCAGAAGAAAAATTGAAAGCTGCAGTTGCTGGAGACAAGAAGTAATCCTTCTTTTTTCCCGCTTTGCTTAAAGCCGAAAGCCGTCGGGTCAAACCGGCGGCTTTTTTTATATATAAACACTCCTTTCATTTCTAAAAAAGTGAATATTCTCCACTTTTTCCCTTTCCAGATAAAATTCATAAATTAAGGCTTCCATAAGAAACGCAATCTCGATGAACATATGTTCATTTTAATTCGGAGAATATCCATGCTCGAAAATAATTATTTCTTAGAGAACGAGGACTTAAAACAACATTTCGAATCCTTAATAGATTGGGACGAAATAGTAGAAGCGTTCGAACAAGGTTTTTCCGACAAAAAGGAATATGAAAAGACCGGAAAGGAAGAATTCGCATTAGCTCCGGGAAGTAAAGAAGAAGCCATCGAATTTTACAGATCAGTATTAGAATCCGCCGGCGAGATCGCTGGAAAAGAAGTAGCTCCCTTCGCCCAAAAAATGGATGCAGAAGGTTTAATATACGAAAAAGGTAAAGTTCGTTTTCCTAAAGAAATGATAAACGCTGTCAACCAGGTCAAGGAAGCAGGAATTCTTCCTTATTCCATAGGACGTAAACACGGAGGATTAGGACTCCCTTGTACGGTGCAAGCGATGTTGATGGAAATATTTTCCAGAGCGGACGGATCAGTTGCAATCGCATTAGGATGTATGAATCTTGCAGAGACAATAGAAAGATTCGGCTCCCAAGAAATGGTAGAATCTTACGTACCTAAAATGGCGGCAGGAGAACTCTGTGGAGCTATGGCGCTCACAGAACCGAATTACGGATCCGACCTTCCTAACTTACAAACAAAAGCTATCAAAGGAGAGGATGGGGTCTGGAGAATTACCGGAGCCAAAAGATTTATCACTCATGGTTGCGGCTTCGATGATAAACCTTCTATCATTCTTACATTAGCAAGAACAGGAAGTCCAACGAGCGGAGCAAGAGGACTCTCCTTCTTCTTAGTCAAAAGTGAAGATGTAGAGATCGCAGGTATAGAAAAGAAGATGGGACTTCATTGTTCCCCCACCTGCGAAGTGGTTTATGAAAACACTCCAGGCATATTGATCGGAGAAGAAGGATATGGACTCGTAAAATACTCCATGGCAATGATGAACGGCGCAAGACTGTCCATTGCAGGACAGGCAATGGGGATCGGAGCCGCGGCTTATTACGAAGCCAAAAAATACGCAGACGAAAGAGAACAATTTGGCAAGAAGATCCGAAACATTCCCGCAGTGAAAAAGATGCTGGATTTCATGGACAGAGAGATCCTGGCAATGCGCTCCATTTTGCAGGAAGCTTCTAGATCCATAGACCTCTACCATTGGAAATCCGAAAAAATGAAAGAGAATGGGATCGATGAAAGAGAGATAAAAAAGGACGATAGTTTGAAAAAATGGGAGAAGCTCGCCAATCTATTCACTCCATTATCTAAATATTATATTACAGAACAGGCAAATAAAATCGCATTCGACGCCCTGCAGATCCACGGAGGAGCCGGATACACCTATGACTACGATATTTCGAGGATCTATAGGGATGTAAGGATAACCAATATCTACGAAGGAACCACACAATTACAGGTCGTGGCTGCCATCGGAGGGATTGTCACTGGACTCGGCGCCAAAGGGATCTTAAGACAATATCTAGACGAAGAAATGAGCCTCTTCTCCCCTTCCAGAGAATTATTAGAAAACTACAAAAAACTGGAAGAATCTCATACAATTTATACTTCTTTAGAGAACGGCTCCTCCAAGGACGAGGTAGCATTCGAATTAGTCGAATCCGCAACCAGGGTCATCATTGGGGTCATCTTAGAAAGAGGCTTAAAAAAGATGGATGGGAATTCCAAAAAGGAAAGAGCTGCTTTGGTTCGTTTTTATAATCTAGATAGCTCTGCCTTATTAGAATATAATAAAATTAGGATCCAGAATAAGAAGGAAGTAGCTCTAGTTTAATTTTGCAGAGAGGTTACGGAAGACATAGAGAGGAGCGATGTAGGAACTCCTACATCGCTTATTTACGAAATCATAAGATCGAATCTAAATTCGCTCTTGCAGAAGAAGATCCCAATACTTGGATCTTATCCGATTCTATGATCTTTTTTCCTTTTTGATCCGACCAGGCCAGATTCACCATGGACTTAGCAACAGTCTTAGCATGAATAGATCTGTATTTTTTAAAAGGACCCAAAAGTAAAGGATTGATCAAGAAGGCAAGTTTAGACCCGATCTTCTCTCCTAATCTGAATTCTTTTCGATCTCCTTCTAAAAGAGAAGGTCTGAAAATCCCGAAAGTTTCAAAACCGAGTTTAGAAATTTCTGCTTCTACTTCTCCTTTCACTTGATTATAAAAAACGAAAGAATTTGGATCTGCTCCAAGTGCGGTCACTATAAAGAAAGATTTTACACCCTTCTCCTTGCAAACTTTTGCAAAACTGATTGGGTACTCCAGATCCACTTTCTTAAATTTCTCCTTAGAGCCAGCTTTGCCGATTGTAGTTCCCAAAGTACAGAACGCGTCAGTTACACCTTGGGGTAACTCGGGGAGTTTCTCCCAATCGGTAAGGATCAATTCCAGTTTGGCATGTGTCCATTCCAAGGGTTTTCGTACCAAAAGATAGACCTTGTCCCAAGATGGATCTATCAATAATTCCTGTACAAGTTCTCCGCCGACTAGTCCTGTACCACCTGCAACGATCGCAACTCTATGGTTCATTCTTCCATCCTGTTTATCTAAAGACCTGATTCGATCTTGGTTTTATTTAAAAGTTCCAATGATTCAGTATTTATTTCGGAATTATAACTTTCCTTTTATTCTCTGAGTCAGTCGAAAACAATAAGAAACGATTGAACCAAAAATGGAAAGGAGTATTTTCGGAAGCTATGCCTATAAGAGATTATCTACCTAAGTTTCTATGTAATATTTTGGAAATAACGGATCGAAGTAAAATGGACGATTCAGTCCGTAAGGTTTTAGAAAACGAAGAAGTTATAGGCGCTTATGTATCCAACGCCTTTCGATATCTACTTCTTTTATTTTTTGCAGCTCAGTTGGCCCTAAACTGGAAAAGTGGAGATGCGCTCATCAACGGGATCGCATTTGCAATTTTTACTGCAGTCACCATCGGACATTCTTATGTGATACGAACATGCACTCAATGGGCGATCAAAGGTTTCTCTTATCTTGCATTGGTCGCGGACTTTTTTGTGATCACTTCTTTATTAATGTATTATACACTTCACGAAAATTCTTTTGATCTGGGATTCGCGATCAAAAACCCGATCATGAATTTCCTACTCTTTCCTTTAGCGTTTTCGTTGATCCAGTTTAGATTGAGATATGTGGTTTTAAGCGTGATCTTATTCTACCTGGTTTATTTCGGAATATTTTCCTACGCGTTAATATACGACAAGATGGTATTCGCAAAAGATTGGGGAGACTATGTGATGGGACCGAATGTTTTGGTCACAGACGCCTTATTCGGAAGACCAATGGTCTACTTGATCCTAGCATTTTTCTTTTCTTTCGGGATCTTAAGAACTCTTATCATGATCCGGCGCATAGGAGAAGGAGAAGCACAAAGATCCCTTCTCTCTCGTTACTTCTCTCCTGGAATGGTAGAAGAAATGATGACCAACCCGAACGTATTGGAAGGCAGAAGGCAGACTGCTACCATATTATTTACCGACATCCGCAACTTCACAACTCTTTCCGAGAACATGGATCCTATAGAGTTAAGCAAATTCCTTTCCTCCATTAGAGAAACATTAACTGATTGCGTTTTTGAATTCGGCGGGACTTTGGACAAATACATAGGAGACGCGGTTATGGCCACATTTGGCACACCGTATCCCTCAGCAGATCCTGCCTCTGACGCGATCCGTGCACTCCAGAGTGGACAAAGAATGTTGGAAAAATTGGGAGAATTCAATAAAGTAAGAGAATCCAATGGATTGGAGCCAGTAAGGATCGGGATAGGAATTCATACGGGAGAAGTATTTTCCGGAAATATAGAAACCAGTAAAAGTTCGGAATTCACTGTGATCGGAGACGCAGTTAATACCGCCTCTAGAATAGAATCTCTTACTAAAAACTTTGGAAAAGAACTCTTAGTCTCTGAAGAAACCTGGAAACTCGCTGGAGCAAATTTTATAGGTGAGACTCTTCCACCTATTCAGGTAAAAGGAAGAGAAAAACTGGTAACTGTGGTTGCTGTGGGAGCCTAAGAATTTGGAACCTAATATAAAGGATTATAAAGGTTTAAATTCTCTTTTCCTTATTACAGATATAGGATTCATCTTATATTGGTCGATTACACTTCTTCATTTAATCCCAGATGAATACTTGTTTAAAGATTATGAAAATCCGATCTTACAGGCTTGGAACTGGTCCTTTTTGCCTTTGGATCTTTTCGTTTCTTTTACTGGATTATATAGTTTGTCTCTTTCCAAAAAAGGAAATCCAAATTGGAAAACATTGGCCATTCTCTCTTTGGCGTTCACATTTGCTTCCGGTTTACAGGCCATTGCATTTTGGGTGATCAGTGAAGATTATAATATTAGTTGGTGGATCCCAAATCTGTATCTAATGATCTATCCACTCTTCTATGTACCTAAATTGATACGCTCTTGATTTAGAATTTTTTAATTCTTCTTAGACACTCTTCGCGTGAACGAAAGACCAATTGGCCTCCCCTTCACGCGGAGGTTTAGAAGAGTTGAACGTTTATTTATTTCACTCCCGCTTTTTGTAACTCTTTACCTAATTGTCCGGTAATCGTACAAAAATACATTCTCCAATCACTCACGAAAGATTTGAACGGATAAGTAAATGTGGCAGGACGGTTTTTTTCTAGGAAGAAATGTCCAATCCATGCAAAAAAGTATCCGCTAAACAATGCTCCCAGCAAGTACCAAGCGTTTAGATAGAAGATTGCAGAAAGAATAAACACAAGAGCGCATGTGGTTCCTATAAAATGGAATATCCGGTTCATCTTGTTTGAATGCTCTCTTAGGTAGAATGGCCAGAATTCCTGTAGGGTTTCGTATTTTTTGGTTTCAGTCATCTTTGTCCCTCCGGAACTACATGATACGGCAGGGAAAAAGAATCCGCAACAACTTCTCTTTTATTTATGATAACGTTCGTTATCTAAAGAGTCGGAGTTCCGACATTCCTTCCAGAGACCGGATATATTCCAGATAGGGTTTTAACTTGAATTTTTTAGAAGTAGAATCCGAGGACATATAACGGATATTTCCGAACACCGCTCTTTCTGGGGACCAAGGTCGATCGAATGCTCCAAAACACCAAAGAATTCCTGTATAAGAATTCGGATCCCTACCATCGTATGCATATTTATGATTCAAATCTTCTAATATACGAAATGCCTCTTCCGGAGAGGAAGACCATTCTATTATTTTTTTGCCCCAAAGCATTCTGAGATAATTTTGGATGGTACCAGTAAGAACTAATTCTTTTTGAGCGGCGTTCCAGATCGGGTCATGGGTTATCGCCTTCTCAAATTCTTCCTTGGTATATGTATATTCTCTCTTATCACCTTTATGAGCTTCCAAAGTAAGTTTGGCCCAATTCGGAAGAATGGAGAGATCTTTTCTAAAACTTGGGTCCTTATAGAACAAAAGATAACCCAATTCTCTCCAGGTCAGAAGTTCATCTAAAAAAGAATTTATATTTGGGTTCGGATGAAAGAAACCTTCGTTTTTTCCTCTATAAGAATGATTTAAAATATCGGGGCTCCAATCTATCTTTGGATCCGACTGCAAGACCGCGGTGACAACCTCCTCTACAGAGATCATTCCAAAATGTAAATAAGGAGATAAAGAAGAAGATCTAACCCTTTCCGGCGGTCTGGGTTCGCTCCTTTCTTCCGAATAAAAAGGAAGTCCTTCTTTTAGGAATTTTTTTAGAAGTTTTAATCCTTCTTTTCTTCCTCCCGTTTTACCTAAAACGGGAAGTATATTCGGCAACTTGGAACTCATCTTTTGCAAATAGGAAGATATATCCTCCTTCTTCCCAGAAAATAGAAATTTAAGTTTTTTTAAAGTATCAGAACTTGGGATCCCTTTCGGACTCGGCTTCGGGTTAGATCTATGCACATAAGATTCCACGAATCTATCATGAAGTTTTGGCCTCAAAACCCTGGCATATCCGAAAGATTTTTCGTAAGAAGCGAGTGGAGTAATTGAATTGGAATCCACCAGCAGTAGTTTACAATTTAGGATACCCGCAAGCTTCTCCGCATGTTCCGGAAGAAAAAAGCAGGGGAAATCGTCAGTTACAACTACGGAAGCTTTTTCTAAAATAAAAGGAAGGATCTCAGAAAGGGAATGCTCTTTTGTTTCAATAAAAGGCCAATATGTAAAACCAACACGAGAAGCTTCTTCTGCAGTATCACAGATTCCTTCTAAAATAAATTGGTGAAGCCTGGGAGAACTCCATTCGAAATCCATCAGGACTGATTCAAAGATGACCAATGGCTTTTTGAATTTTTTGGCGAGGTGGATGGAATAATCCAAAGAATGATTCCAGGCCAATCTCCTATTCGCACGAAGCCAATAGAGGATAAATTCTCCTTCTTCCCAGACGGGCCTTTTATTCCCTTCTCGCACCCGGATTAAATTTCTTTCTGAATACAATATTCAACCTTAGACTCCGTTCCCTAAAAAACGGGAAATGAAAAATTTAGGGGTTTAAGAGGATTTTGACGAATATTTTAGCACTCTTGACCTTATAGTGCTTGACCGCCTACCCCTGTTTCGGATTTCCTGGAATTTATATTCAAGCACTCATTTATTTCAAGTGCTAAAAGGAGAAAGTCATGGCGATTAAACCGCTAGGTGACCGTGTTTTGGTTGAGCCTAAACAAGACGCTGAAGAAAAGATCGGCAGCATCTTCGTTCCTGATACTGCTAAGGAAAAACCGCAAGAGGGAAAAGTTGTAGAGGTAGGAAGCGGACGTTATGAAGACGGAAAGCTTATACCCCTTGAAGTTAAACCCGGTGACGTCGTTCTATACGGCAAATATTCCGGAACTGAAATTAAGTCCGAAGGCAAAGAATACTTGATCATCCGCGAAAGCGACATTCTTGCCATCGTGAAAAAGTAATAGGCCGAGGAAAAAGAAATGGCAAAAATTATCGAGTATGATGAAACAGCTAGACGCAAACTTTTAGAAGGCGTTAACAAACTAGCAAACGCTGTAAAAGTTACCCTAGGTCCTAAAGGAAGAAACGTAGTAATCGACAAAAAATTCGGATCTCCTACTATCACTAAGGACGGAGTTACCGTAGCAAAAGAGATCGAACTAGAAGATTCCATCGAGAACATGGGCGCTCAGATGGTAAAAGAAGTTTCCACAAAGACGAATGACGTTGCTGGAGACGGAACTACCACTGCTACTATTCTCGCTCAATCCATCATCAATGAAGGATTGAAAAACGTAACTGCGGGTGCAAACCCTATGGCACTCAAACACGGAATCGACAAAGCGGTTGCCGCAGCTGTTGAGAGCATCAAAAAACGTTCCGTAAAGATCGAAAACAAAAAAGACATCGCTAACGTTGCGACTATTTCCGCTAACAACGATAAAGAGATCGGAAATCTGATCGCTGATGCAATGGATAAAGTTGGAAAAGACGGAGTTATCACAGTAGAAGAAGCTAAATCCATCGAAACCACTTTAGACGTGGTAGAAGGTATGCAATTCGACCGTGGATACGTTTCTCCATATATGGTAACCGATCCTGAAGCAATGATCGCAACTTTAAGCGATCCTTATATTCTGATCTATGACAAAAAGATCTCCTCTATGAGAGACCTTCTTCCTGTATTGGAAAAAGTCGCTCAAGCAGGAAGACCTTTAGTTATCATCGCAGAAGAAGTAGAAGGAGAAGCATTAGCTACTATCGTAGTAAACACTCTTCGTAAAACTATCTCTTGTGTGGCTGTTAAAGCTCCTGGATTCGGAGATCGTCGTAAAGCGATGTTGGAAGATATCGCTATCCTTACCGGTGGACAAGTGATTTCCGAAGACCTCGGAATGAAGCTGGAAAACGCGACAGTTCAACAACTGGGACGCGCTAAAAAAGTTACCGTGGATAAAGAGAACACCACCATCATCGAAGGACAAGGTGCTTCTAAAGATATCCAAGGTCGTGTAGGCCAGATCAAAAAACAGATCGAAGATACTACTTCCGAGTACGATCGTGAAAAATTACAAGAACGCCTGGCAAAACTTGCCGGAGGAGTTGCAGTAATTCACGTAGGTGCTGCTACTGAAGTGGAAATGAAAGAGAAAAAACACCGTGTAGAAGACGCTCTTTCCGCAACCCGCGCAGCGGTAGAGGAAGGAATCGTACCTGGTGGTGGACTTACTCTTCTCAAAGCTCAAGAAGCTGTTGCCGCTCTTAAATTAGAAGGCGACGAAGCTACCGGAGCAAAGATCATCTTCCGTGCATTGGAAGAACCGATCCGTATGATCACTTCTAACGCAGGTCTGGAAGGATCTGTAATCGTAGAGCATGCAAAAACTAAGAAAGGAAACGAAGGTTTTAACGCACTAACTATGGTGTGGGAAGATCTACTCCAAGCAGGAGTCGTTGACCCTGCAAAAGTGGTTCGTTTCGCTCTTCAAAATGCTGCTTCTATCGGATCTATGATCTTGACTACAGAAGTTACGATCACAGACAAACCGGAAAAAGACGGAGCTCTTCCTCCTATGGGTGGAATGGGCGGTATGGGAGGAATGGGCGGCATGATGTAATGCTTGCTCTTCCTTTCAGAAAAGTTAAAAAGCCGAGGACATTCCTCGGCTTTTTTTATAGCTTAATACCGAGTACTCTATCGATCTCGTTCCCGTCCTTGGTGATCGTGTGGCTATATAATAAATTTAGAATTGAGTATTTACTATACTTAGTCTTGGTCTCGTATTCCCAATCCCAGATAAGACCTCCCATTCCAGGAATTGCCAAAATTCCCATCGCATGTAATCCGTTCATATTATTCCCGTATTGTCTATAGTAGAATAATCCGGGACCGACTAACATCAGATCTTCTTCTTTCGAAATTTTTTGATTTCTATAATACAAAAGTCCTAAGCCGAGCATATCGAACCTTCCATCTTTTTCGGAAGAGAAGTATCCTAAAACAGGAGGGATCAAAGTTGCAGTTCCAGATGGATCCGAATGATAATAATAGATCGGTAGGAAATTCGCAAGAGTATCTCCCGGAACGGATTTCCAACGTAACCAAAGGAAATTCGTATCTGAATAATCGGGGCTTCTTTCATATCCGCCCAAGAGTCCTCCAAAGATGGCAACCCTAGTTCTTTGATCTTCCAATTCGGTATGGATCAAACCTAAGAAGAAGTTTAGATTTCTTCTTTTTTGATAATTCTCGTAGTTAGTATCAAAAATTCCCGCAAATCCCCAACGATCCCAATCATTGTCCTTATAACTATAAAAGCCGAAAGCAAACCAGAATCTGGACTCTTTACTTTTTCTATAAAATGCGAGAGGTGCCAAACCATACGCAGTACGTTCCGAATTATCTAAATAGAAAGCGGGACCCACCACTAATCTTTCTAAACCGGAATTTCCGGATTTATAATCGTTAATTAACAAAAAGTTTAAGTGTTTTTCCTTTTTAAAAGGATCATTTTCTGATTCAAATCTATATACCGGAAAAAGATAAGATTTAAAATATGTACTAGTGGTTTCTTCCTTTTTAAGATCCTTAACTGTATGCAATGTATTCGAGAAAAGAAAGAATGCCGTAAAATCCCTCCATTGATCGACTACCTTATCCGTGCTACCCTCTTTAAGGGAAACGGATTCATACTTGGAATAATCGATCAATTTCAGAAAGGTCACGTCCCTTTTGAAATATTCTCGATTTTCCAAATTCTGTTTTTCAGAAGAAGTATATAAAAATGGGATCGGTAAAAAGTAAAAAGAAGAACTAGTTTCTAAATTCTTACTTCCGGAAGAAGAAAAGACCCCGAAAGGGTTCACGTTGAATGTATTCCAACTTCCTGCTTGGAATTCCGTTCTATCCGAATAGTATAAAAGTCCCCAGGTAACTCTTTCTTTGTAAACGTTAGGGACATTTTTTTCCTTATTGGAGTAGAAAGGGTAAATTGCAAAAGAACTCTCCTGGTCAGAACCGGAACCATTCAGTATTCCTAATATATTCCATCCGGAACCGTTTCCTTTTTTATACCCGTAATAGAAAATCGGAACGGTAGTATAACTTTCGACAACCTTTTCCCCTTCCTTCTCCGAGCCTGAAAAATAAAAGGGAAATATATGAAAACGACTGGAGATCCTCTCCCCATTTTTCTCTTTAGAAGAAGAAACCAGACCCAGAAAATTTCCCTGAGAAACGGAAGGAGAAGATTCGCTATAATATCCTAAGACAAAAAGTGTGTTCTGCGTGGAATTTCGTTTGGAATAGACCGTCGGAAAAAACAAAAAGTCTACCTTAGTCGTTTGTTCCTGAGTCTCCGAGGCGCCCTTAGATCTAGAGTAATAATAGAACGGAGTGAACAGAGAAGAGGATTCTTCTCCATTCAGCTCTTTCTTGCTCGAATACGCGGATAATAAAGTATAAAAATTGGATTCGTAAGACTCTCCGGATAAAGACTGCACTTTAGAACCGTAACTCAAATAGAGAGGTATTAAGAGATTATAGGATTTCTCTTGAAATAGATCCTGATTTTGGCTGGACTCTGAACCGGAATGAAACAGAGGCAAAAGTAAAGAATGAAAAGATCTGGAGGTAGTAGTTCCTTCCACAACTCGTTTTCTATAATAAAGAGGAGAAATTGTGCGAGAATGATCTTTTGATTGATCATGTACAACCAGCGGGAAAATCCTAAATCCCCAAGCATCGGGAGAAGAATAAAATCTTGTAATCGGCCATAAAACCGAATAATCTCTGACCTCTCCTTGTTTTCCTCTTAAGAAACCGAATAGTAAGTAAGACTCTTGGAAATTTTCTTTCTGCTGTTGCCTACCATAGAAAGGAAACAGAACGAAATAAGATTCATCTCCAATCCTACTCCAAAAAAATAAAGGAGCAGCATACACTTTATCCGAAGTTTTTTCCGACCAGGAAAACCAACTTAAAGGAAGAAGTCTGAAATGTCGTCTATCGTCTCCTCTTTCATAGCTGAAGATCCCGAATAACGCACTTACACCCCAGAAAGATCGGACCTTATCCTTTGTTAATCGATTGTATTGATTTAGACCCTCTTTTTGTTCCGGGCCGTTCTTAGATCCAACTTCGGAAATATTCTGAGAAGAAGTGTCCGTCGGATGATTTTCCTTCCAGAATTGAAGCTCTTCTTTACTGATTGAAGCTCTCGTGGATACGCTGAATAGACTATAGAAGAAAGAAATGTCCGCATCCAGATAATAGTCCTTCTCCGTTGCGCCCAAACTTGCAGTTCCGGAACTTGCAAAACTTCCCAATGTTTTAGAAGAAGAATAGGCCAATTTCAATTCTAAGGACTTGTCAGCTTCATAATAATTCAACCAAAGAGGAATAAACATATCCCCCTTTGATCTTGAATTATCCCAATTCCAATACAGAGGGAACCAGGTAGTAAAACTTTCCTTGCGGACCTTATCCACATTCGAAAACCATAATAAAGGCCAGATCCAGGTATTATCTTTTTCCGCAGAACGATTCCAATAATGAAAAAGCCCGAAATGAGTATAGATATCGTAATCTTTCCCGAAACGTAGATAGAATGGCAAAACTAAGCGAAAACTGTCCCGTTTATAAAAGTAGAATGGGAAGGTATAACTGTATCTTGCATCTCCGGCTTTATCAAAGCCTCTACCAGTCAAACCAAGCACATTCCAATAGGAATATTCGCTTGTGGTATTAGAGAAATAGATCGGATAAAATCTTCTCCTGGATTCCTGGTCTGTATCGTATTTTTCGTATAAGGTAACTAGTGAATATTTCTCCAACTTAGTCTTATATTCTTTCGAATAAGAAAGAGGAGTTATTAATTCCTTGTATTCGGAAGTATCGTTCCATTGGAAAATCGGCAAAAGTGTATAACTTTCCGATTTATTCCCCTGCCAAGAGTCCCTGTAAAAATACCAGAACGGAAACAATATCCATCTGTCAAATTGGTCCCCGATCTCACTCCTTCTGGAATAAAATGGACCTACCCAAGTTCTAGTCTTATTCCAATAAGTGAATAACGGAATGATCCAAGTATATTCATTGCCTGACTGATTCCCTTTGGCCCATAAAGGAATAAAATGAAAATAATCATCGGACTTATAGAACCAAAGAGGAAAGAAAAATCCTCGCTGAAATTTTCCTTGATCGTCCCAAGAAAGATAGGTATTGATAAAATAATTCTGAGAGGCTTCTTTTTCCTTATTTCGATAAAAAAGGAACCAAGGAAACAGAGTCGTAGTTTTGGAAAAATCCGAAGAATAATAAAAAATCGGCGTGATTACCTTGGACTCATCCGGTTTAAATGAATGATAATAGATCGGGAAAAACAAAAGTTTAGAAGATCCCGTCCAATCCTTCGTATAATAGAAATTTAAAGCATAAAAGTTCAGATCCGTAGCGGTCCGACTATAATAGAACGGAGGCAGTATCCCGAATTTTTCCGTGCCATTATCGAAATAAGCAGGAAACAGATAAAAATAATCGTTCTTTTTGTGGAACATGAATGGAAACAGATAAGAAGAAGAATAATCCCCCTTCTCGTTAGTGCTCCAACCGCTGATCAATAATACGTTTGTATCCGATTTACCTCCCGTCTCCCATTTTCTATTAAATACGATCGGAATATTTGCATTATAATTTTGTAATTCACCGTTATGATAGTTCCGATTTAAGAAGAATGCAAGATAATAGGAAAATTTTTCCTCATTCTTTCCCCCACCTCCCAACTGAGGAGTTTCTTTCCATGTCTGACCGAAGAGAGGAGTAAAGAAGGAACCTTCTTCACCACCATTCCAAGAATTATAAGAGAACAAAGGAAAGATCGTAAAATGAAAATCCTCCTTACTTGTATAACTATTGTACTGAGTATTATAGAAGAAGATCGGTAGAAAACTAAAATGGAATTTTCTCTTTCCTGAGGCCCAATACACCAAAGGAAGAATGGAACCGTAAGATGATTCCCTATCTTCTCCCCAGTGAAAGATCAGAAAATGATTCCAATCATCATTCAAGTTCCGATTCCGAAAGAACAGAAAAGGAACCGCAAAGTAAAAGGATTCTTCTTTGCCGCTTTCAATCGTTTTACTTCTACCGAACAAAGGAAGGAAAGAAGGAAACGAAACCCAACTCTCCGAAAACTTTTCTCCTCTGGATTCGTAGGAGTTATAGTGAAATAAAGAGAAGTTCACCCCCGAATCAGATTGAGGGTCCTGAATGCGTTGTGCGTAATAAAGCGGAAAAAAATAAGATCTAAAAGATTCATTTTCCTTTGCGGATAAATGATCGATGAGAGGGAAAAAACTTGTTTGAGTAAACTTAGGATAATTCGTGCGCGTATAAAGAACTAAGATATTCAGGGAATAATGCGGTCCCCAATATTCTTCACTGGCAAATGGAGGAAGCCTAAACCTGTATTTATCTTCTTTATCGCTTCCTAATATAGGCTTTTTCTCGGAAGTTAGGGTATCGAAGTAATCTGAAGCACTTATCTCGAAAGAAAAACAAAGAAGAAGGATCGGAAAAAATAGAATGGTGCATCCGATTTTAGGAGAAAAAATTTTCAGAAAATCCTTAATCATAAACTTCCAGAAGTTTTAACTTACTCTTTTCTCCCCTGAGAATTTGTACCTTTGAAGGAGCCAGCCCCAATTCTTTCGCAACGGCTCGGACCACGGCGTCATTCGCCTTACCTTCAGTGGCAGGCTCTTTTACAGCAACCGTCCAAATACCGTCTTCCCCTTTAGTTACGGAGGGTTTTTTAGAATTCGGTTTTACTCGGACCTGAATTTTCACCGCGGATCTTCCGGGCAAAATTACTTCTTACGAAATATTTTTCCAGCTATTAACCTTATCTCTTCCAGGCCCAAAATCAGACTGATCAGGAAAAAAATTGCCATACCCGGAAGGATCGCTGCACAAAGTGAGATCCTGGAAGAATTCGCATAACTTAAGTTCTTTTCGGAAAGAAATTCCAAAGCCCAAGGATGGATCATTTCCTTGTAAAAGAATAAAAATGCACCCATTGCTAAAAGAGGAAGGATCAATTTTGCTATTTTAGAAAGAAAACCTTCCCAAGGAAAAGGAACATCGTGCTTTTTTAAGCTACGAGAAAGTAAGGTCCAGGTCACGATAGTAGATACAGCGGAAGATAATGCGATCGCGGAATGTTTTAAGAAAAAGATCAGAGAAAAATTCAAGGACAGGTTCAGGACAAAAGTGAATGCTTGGACCCTTAATGGAGTTTTAGTATCTTGGAACGCATAGTAGGTGGAGATCAAAACCTTATTCATGCTATAGAATGGAACCGCTAATGAATAAAATATCAAAGGTATGATCGTAGTTTCCGTAGCCAAATGATCCCATCTTCCTCCATAATAAATGGAGTCCAAGATCGGCCCGGCTAAGATCCCAATTCCTAGAGCGGCAGGTGCAGTTAAAAAAGCTGCGAATCCTAAAACTCCTAACATTTCCTTAGGAACCTCGGAATGTTTATCTTGTTTTAAGGAAGAAAGTAATGCAGGTAAAGTTGTAGTAGCAAGTGCCACTCCAATGATCCCGGTAGGAAGTTGCACTAACCTCTGCGCATAATCCAAACTAACGACCGCTCCTAGACCAGGATTCGTATTCTGCACATAGTTTGCTAAAAATATATCTACCAAAAGACCAAGCTGATAAAAACCGCCTCCGACTGCCGCAGGCAACATCAGTTTAAATATTTTTGAAATAGCAGGATGTTTATAATTAAAGGAGAAAATCGGGCCTTCTCCATTTTTAGAAACATACCAGGCCTGGACTGTCAGCTGTATGATCCCTCCTCCTACGATCGCAAAACATAAAACCCTCACCTTGGTCAAAAGTTCCCATTCTACAAAGGGGAAAATTCCCAAAAAAACTGTGAGGTAACTTAGGTTCAGAATAATTGGAGAAAGAGAAGGAACAAAAAATCGATTCTTGACGTTAGAGATCGCCATATAGATCGACGAAAGACTTGCGGTAACAATTAAGAAAAATAGAATATAAGTAAGCTCTACCACAAGTCCTGAATACTCAGGAGTTCCGCCGACCAAGATAGGAAGAGCGAATGGAGAGAATGTAAAAACGATTACTACGAAGCTTAAAAGGATTACAAAAAGAAAACTTAATACTGCGCCGCTCATTTTTCGAGCGGCAACTACCCCTTCCTTCTCCGAATCCGAGTATAATGGCATAAAGGATTGGGAAAGAGTTCCTTCTGCCAATAAATTGCGGAACATATTGGGCAATCTATAGGCGACTGAAAATGCGGAAGCCACTGTGCCTGTCCCGAAAGACACGGCCATAAAATGGTCTCGGAACACTCCTAAAATTCTGGAAACGAGGGTGTAAAAAGAAAGAGCGAAACTTCTTCTGGCTGCTTGGGACAAGGAGATCCTACATGGTCGGTGCTTCCGACTAAATTGAAACTAACCTAATAGTTTCTCCAAGTATCGAACTCCACCAGTCCGACTCACGTCAAACTGAATTCCGCAACTAGGACATTGGTGGCGTCCAAGAGTTTTGATCCTCAGTCTTGCCCTGCAAGACTCGCAGTATAAGATCCTTTCTTGGACGTTTCTCGCATTCTCTAAAGAATGATCCAGATCCTTTCCGATCTTAGACTTCTCTGCAGGCTCTTGTCCTGGAATGGGAAGAGTGCTGATCTCAGGAACATATACATCCGACTTGCTTAGACTAGAAGAAGGACTGGAATAAAACTGGATAGGTTTAGTTTGTCTGAGAGAAGAAACGCTTTCCGATCTCTCGGATCTTGTCCTTCTATCTTCTATCTTCAAAGAAGAAAGCCAAACTTCTGCGTCTTTTTCATTCCTGAAAAAATTAGGACTCTTGTTTAAGCCGAACAATCCTAAGACCAGTAGACCTTCTTCGTTCCAATCGCTGAATGCAATATTGCCGCCGAATTTTTCGAAGAAGTTTTTTAATTCCACAAGTGCAGAGATACCGTCTTCTTCTATATATTCCACAAAACGGGCATTGACGAGCACAAGCCTTTCCCCTTCTTCCCAGCGTGTTTTGATAAAACGTACCAGATCGAATGCAGAATAGGAATCCAGAACCCCCTTAGGAGTTACCTTCAATATATGTCCCAGTTTTGTAGTATGAATTTCCAAAAAAGTTTATCCTAGATAAATAGCGTCTATAATTTCCGCTTTCTCCCTATTGACTGCTTGTGCGGGAGAAGTAGTCTGCATCACAGGAGCTGACACAGGGCTCTGCGAAACAGGTGCCGGGTTTTGGCTTTGGTAAGAAGGAGCAGAAGAAGTATTCTCTCTCCAACGAATAGGCCCTTGTGTCTGAGCAAAGTCCACCTTCTCCCATAAAGGAGGAGCAGATGGATGTTCCGCAATATACTTTCCATCCTGAGTAAAGGAAGTGCGAACGCTCTTAATAAGCAAATGAGCAAATCCTAATATAAGAGCACAGATAAGAGCGATAATCGCATTATTCTGCAAAGTCCACCAGAAAAGTTCTGTCTGGATCTTAACAAAATGTGCAAAGTTCCCTCTTTCATATTTCATATGAAGAGAGGCCACTCTTTCCAATTTTTCAGGATGATACACTGCCATAGAAAGAAGAACGCTCGGTTCCGAAATTTCAGGAAAATAAGGAGAAACAATCTGCATCAATTTATCGTTTTGGAATGTATTTTTTTCTCCCAAAAGGATTGGAGTTCCTATCTGCCATTTTCTTAAATGATGAGCAGAAGTATAACTAGGAGATAAAAACTTAGGTTCCGGTTTTCTTTTTGCCTTAGGATCGGACACATAATCCTCGTTAGACGATGCAAGTACGATCCCAGAATCGTCAGCTAAGCTGATCTCGGAAATAATAAATCCTTCCTTATCGCCTGAAGTAACTTTTACGAGTCTAGTAAATGCAAAATTCAGATCATCCAGTCTGTCTTTGCTCAATTTTCCTTCGCTAGACTTAGAAATAGCACCGATTGTATCTCTTGCTCTTTGGTCTGAAAGATTTTTGATCTGCTCGAAAGAAGCAAGAGAAGATTCCAAAAAGGACCAAGCAGAGGCCCCGACAGCGATCCCTTCGCAAACCAAAAGTGCTAAAATGAAAAATAGAATATGTTTAAAAATTTGCACCTGAGGACCTCTCTTCTTTTAAAAATCGGCCGATTTCGGCTTTTTTCTAAAGAATAAAAATCCTTTTAGGTGCGGATTCTCTCTTTTAACGGATTTAAATTTTCCAGGAATTTGGACTGAAAAGCCAGGATCCATTCCTTCTTCTTATCTTCTCCGCTATCTAGTCCCAATTGGGAGACCGAAATCATAGATTTCCAGTCCTGTCCGCAAGGATGGATACACTGAAAGGCGGAAAAATCGTTAGAAACGTTGAGAGCGATCCCGTAGCTAGTGAACCAGGACTTGAACAGAACTCCCATGGAAAGAATTTTGCGATTTGGAGAATCGGAAAGATAGAGTCCAGGTGCATTCGGATTTTTTACCAGATCCAAACCCCAGACTTTCTTTGTGGAATAAATTGCAGATTCCAGGATTTGTTCCAGAAAATCCGAGATGGAAATTTCTCTTTTTTTTAAGTCCAAATGTATATAGGTAACGATCTGCCCGGGCTCATGAGCGGTATAGTCCCCTCCTCTTTTTATGTATTGGAGAGAGATCCCATGTTCGGAAAGGAAGTCCTCATTTCGGAGAAGATTGTCGATATTATAATTGATCCCACCGGTAATCGTAAGAGGGTGTTCTAAAAATAGAATCGATTCCCTCCGATTTTCCCGGGACTTCTCTTGGAAGCGGACGTAAGCTTCGTACGGAAGGGGATTTTTCAGGGAAAAAGCCTGCACACTCGTATTATTTATGGAAAAGCTGCTCGAAGTCATCTCCTTTATACTCCAAAGATCTCCCAAAGGGCGAAACCGTCAGGAACTCGCAAAATTAATTTATCTTTCTGACGGAGTATTCTTCCAAAAATACGCCAAAGTGATTACGGAGCAGAAATACATCCATCTGGAGGATTCTCCTTACCCGATGGAACTGAATCAGGCGCTTCTCCACCTGAAAGAAAATCGTCTAATAGATGTGACCCCAAAATTGACCGAGACCGGGATCTCGGGTTATCTATTAACCTGGGTCGGAACCGAGCATGAGGACGAGATAGACCTGAACCGTCAGGAAAAAAGAATTCTTCGCAAGGTTCTGGAAAATTTCAAAGGAAGTGTTTACGACGAAAATCGAGTGTATCCGAATTTATATGAGAATTACGTGATCACACCCCTTTTCTCGGAAATAAAGTTTAGCAAAGAAACTATTAACACTAAAATCCATTTCTTTAAGAGAAAAACGCTTTTGAATATCTCGGGCAAAATATTTAAGGTACTTTTTAGCGAGTAAACTGAATGCTCATCACTGTTTGCAAAGGTAAAATCCATAGAGCCACCGTAACCGACGCGGACCTGAATTATGAGGGAAGCCTCACGGTAGATATGGATTTAGTAGACGCCGCAGGAATGTTTCCTTACGAAAAAGTTTCCGTTGTGAATGTAAACAATGGTTCCAGATTCGAGACATATCTGATCGAAGGCAAGAGAGGTTCCGGAGAGATCTGTTTGAACGGTGCCGCTGCCCGTCTCGGAATGAAAGGAGACAAAGTAATCATCATCTCCTACGGTTCCTTGGAAGAAAAGGACCTGCCAAAAGGTTACAAACCCCAAGTCGTGCTCGTGGACGACAAGAATCACATCAAAAAAGCCTAATTTCTTAGGTTTAATCCGCTGGACTAAATTTGTACTCCGGATAGAATCTGATACGTTTTCCGCCCGAAATCGAATTCTTCTCATTTTTTTGAGGAAAAACGAGAAGTAACGGCTAAGTTTCAGGGCTTAGAAGTCGATATTCAAATTGAAGAACCGTACTGGGACAATAAACCGCATGAAATCCATCGCAAAATTTTCTTTTATCCTATTATTCTTAATTTTGGGAAATGGCATTTCCGGCCAAAACAATGCAGAGAAGGAAAGCAAAGGTTCCGAGGGAGTGGAATATTACCCACTCGCGTATTACGACGATCGCCTCTTAGTCAAAGAAGTTTCCTTCTTCCGCAGACATGCAGATAACGGAAAAGGCGAGTTCATGGACGTAATGGTAGAACTCGAAAACAGAGACTTCGACGCAGCGAACTTCTCCATTTATATTTTAGCAGTAAATGAAACTCCTCTTTCTAAAGTGGATGATCGCAGAGAATTGGTCCCTTTCCCTAAATGGAGACAATTCGATGTGGAAGAAGAAACAAAGGTAGTAAACTTCCAGAATTTAGTTCCCGTAAAACTAGACAGTAAAAACGTTTGGGGAGAGAAGAAGTTTGCAGAAGTGAAGAAGAACTACGATGAGAAGATCGCGAAAGGAGAAAAAGTAAAATTCCCTAATCCGAATCTGGACACTTTAGTTCATTATCTCACTAATAATCCTAAGGATGCGCTTCCTATCGTTCTTTACGGAGAAGAAGGACCTGCAAAAGATAAAGTACTAATCAGTAATTTTGTGCCTCAAACTGCAGAAGATCTGCAAAAACAAAAGCACGATACTTTAAGCAAACACACTTATACCATATACAATGCTAAGTATAAATCCACGATCTTCTCTCATCATTACACAGAGTATCGTCCTGGATATTTTACTTTTAACAAGGTTGTGGTTTTGATCTTCAACCCTCAAAAAGAGAAGAACAAACTAGTCTATCGTAAGATCATAGACATCAACGGTTTGAAATTGGTGAACTAAGATTTAAAGATTGCGGCTTTCAATTAAGCCTGACTAATAAAAAAGGACCCAAAGAGTGGGTCCTTTTTTTGTGTTCAGGGATTTTGACCGGACCCGGGTCGACGGTAACGATCTATGCTGCCCGGAACGAATCTTGTGGTCCATTGTCCTCGGTCGATGTTTTTCTCCACCCAACCTTTTCCATGATCCCATCTACCGTCCGATATAAAATCGAAAAAGTAAGAGGAATTCATGTAACGATAGGAGTCCATGATATCTAAGATATCTCGACTCTCCGAGTCCTCAGGAGCCTCTTCGAAGAAGAAGTTGCTATCCATTCGCCTCTACCATGAATCGTTCCATCCAAATGTCCATCCTTATTTAGCTAATGAGAAAATAATCTGGGGTTGTCTCATTTCAAGGCTCGTCCCCTGATACCTTAGACTCCGGCTCCTCCCTGTTCTCCTCCCGCTGCTTGGAAATGGAATAGAGAAAAGGCAGAAATCTCTGGTTTTTTTCAGGATTAGACTCCTTTCTCAAAAACTTGGATCGGGTCTTTCTGTACGATTGTTTGGTTTGCCTGAACTTCTCCGCCTCGTCCAAAAGCCCATCCAATCGATTTTCCAGAAAAAACCTTAGTTCTTCCTGCAAATCCTCGCCGATCTTTTCGGCTCCCAGTTCTGAATTTTTTGGCTCCTTCTCCATTTCCGGCCCCCATATTGTATTTTAGGTTTCCCCCGGACAAACAGGTGCTCGATCCGAAGAATGGAGCGCATTTTTTTTCTTGCGACAAAGTAGTTTAGACCCAAATTTGAGGGAATGCTAAATCCGACCGAACTCACGGAAACCCTCGTCTCTGGGAAAGATATCGAACTGGAATATAGATTTATTTCGGACGAGGACCACCAGCAGATCTATCTTCTGCTACTCCAGGTTCTAGGGAACTTGGACAGGTTATTTCTTACGGAAGTGGTTTCTACCATTCTGAAAGAACTTTTGATGAACGCAAATAAAGCGAACGCCAAGAGGCTATTCTTCCTTACGGAGGGACTGAATATAAACGAAGCATCTCATTATAACAAAGGGATGAAACGTTTCCTGGAAGATATCATTCATAAATGGGACGAACAGGAGAAGGTACTCAAAGGTTCCAATTTATCCGTTCGCCTCCGAGCAAAGATCATGAATCAGAACCTGATCTTTTTGATAGAGAATGATGCGGCACTTCTTCCCCAAGAATCCGAAAGGATCAAAGCAAGATTAGAATCCGCAAGCAAGTTCAACGATCTATCGGACGCATTTCTTTCCATGGCGGATAGCCAAGAAAGTGCGGGGCTTGGGCTCGTCCTCATACAGTTATTATTAAAAAACTCAGGAATAGGTTCTGATAAATTTAAGATAGAGACTGACGGTAAGATCACAAGAGCGACTTTAGTGATCCCTAAACAGATCGTTCCATTGGACGTGGCAACCAAACTCAAGGATAGGATCTTGGCAGAAGTGGATGGACTTCCCCCACTTCCTCATACTCTTACAAGGATCATTAATCTTTGTAATAATCCAGACTCGGATCTGGGAGTGATCGCAAACGAAATAGAAAGAAACCCTGCAATCAGCGCGGACCTTCTAAAACTTTCCAACTCTGCAGGTTTCGCGAGTAGGAATAAGGTAAATACCATCGTCCAAGCTGTTAAGGTTGTGGGACTGAAGAACGTTCGGAATCTTTTGTATGTATCAGGCGTACGAAAGATCATGGAAGGAAGATATTCCAAACTCCAGGAAGTATGGAACCATTCCAACCTTGCGAGTTATTTCGCGAGGCAGGTTTCTCAAAGAGCGGGACTCGGAAAACTTTCCGATATCGCAGCAGTCGGTGCCTTACTTCATGATTTAGGAAAATTCATTTTGCTTTCTTTGGACCCTACATTGTTCAAACGTTTGGCGTCTTACCAAAAGCATAGGGACCTTTCAAATTCCACGATCTTAGAAGAAATTTCCACAGGTATTTCTCATCCCACCCTGGGAGCGATGCTCGCCAGAAAATGGGATTTTCCTCCTGACCTTGTACATATGATCGAATTTCATCATAGAGCTTTCATGGCGACTAACACGATTTATACGGATTTAGTTGATTCTGTATACGTGGCAAATATGATGTGCGATTATCTGGATAAGAAAACCAGCTATTATGCCGCTGACTCGAGTATACTAAAAAAATTCCAGTTAGACGATAAGGCAAAGTTCGAAGAGACCTGCGAAAAATTAGCAAAGGCCTACGAGATCGCGAATGAAGAAAACTGAATCCAATAATCTACTCAATTTACACGGAATTAAGTTTTATAGATCAGGGACTCCTATTCTAGATGGGATCGATTTTCAGATCAATTCCGGAGAACATTGGGTGCTCTTAGGCCGTAATGGCGCCGGAAAAACCACTCTAGTAAATTTGATCTACGGTTCTGTGTGGCCTACTGCTGGTAGGATCAATCTTTTCGGCGAGACCTTCGGAGAAACTCCTTTGCAGATTTTGCGTAATAAAATAGGCATCTTGGATTCTTCTCAACAAGAAAGCGCGCTCCAAAAAAGTCTTACTGTTTACGATGTGCTTCTCACCGGTTTTTTTCATACCATAGGTTTTTACAGAGAATCAAATGCCTGGGAAGAAAAGGAAGCGGAACGAATTTTAGAAGAGAACGGATTCGGTGCGAAAAGAAACCAGCTATTCAGGACATTATCCTCCGGAGAAAAAAAGAAAGTCCTCTTCTTAAGAGCGATGTGCACTTCTCCAGAATTTGTGATCTTAGATGAGCCTTGTTCCGGACTGGATCTGACCGCCAGAGAAGAATTTATAGACTTCTTGGATGAATATAAGAAGAATCGAAACTTTACTTCTATTTATATTACTCACAGGATCGACGAGATCCCGCCTTTTTACGAACATGCAGCTCTTTTAAAATCAGGTAAGATACTATTCTCAGGCGAGATCAAGGAAGCATTCAGTTCCGCAAGACTTTCGGAGCTATACGATCGTAAGGTAGAAGCGGAAAATCGGAATGGCACCTGGGTCGCAGTGACTGAAAGAAAGTAATTAAATATATTCTGCATAATCACATGCCGGAAATCTCGAACAGATATAATATTCTTTCTTTTTAGAAGACTTCTTTTTGACCCTCTCTCCTTCTTTACATACAGGACAGATCCCATATTTCGGAGTTTTCGGCTTTTCTTTTAGTTTCTTATTGATCTCAATTATATTCGTTTTCTTTAATTGAGATTCCAGAACTGAATAAAATTCGGAAAGTACCTTGGATCTACTTTCCTCACCAGACGCGATAGAATCTAATTTTTTTTCCATTTCGGAAGTGAATTTTTCTCGGAATAGATCCGCAAACGCCGCCTGCAAAAAAGAATTTACTCTTTCTCCAAGGGTCTCCGAATATAATTTTCCTTTTTCGGAATATACATATTTTCTTTTGTATAATGTTTCTAGGATAGAAGCAAATGTAGAAGGCCTGCCAATTCCTTCTTTTTCCAGTTTGGATACAAGACTTGCCTCGGTATATCTGGGAGGAGGTTCTGTGGTTTTTTCTTGGATCTCCCAAGGATCGGGAGTTAGAGTCTCTCCCTTTTTCCAAGCAGGAAGAATATCAGCATATTGATTATAGATCTTTTTATAACCGGGATCTATGCTAAAAAGTTTTTCTCCTTCCCAAACTTCTCCTCCAGCGTTTGCTACAAATTCCAATCTTTTCCAAGTCTCAGGTTTCATTTGAGAAGCAATTGAACGTTTCCAGATCAACTCGTATAATCTTTTAGAGTCCTTACTTAGATTCCGATCCCCTAGCTCGAATACAAAAGAAGGTTCTAAAAATATATCTACCGGTCGGATTGCCTCATGGGCATCCTGGGATTTTCCTTTTGTTTTTCTGAGTCTGTAAGTTTGGGTCTTGTCGGACACAAATTCAGGACCGAACTTGGATTGGATCTTTTTACGGATGGATCCGATTGCTTCTTCTCCTATCCGGACTGAATCTGTTCTCATATAAGTGATCAGTCCTTGGGATTTTCCTTTTCCCAGATCTATTCCCTCATATAATTCCTGAGCAAGTTTCATTGTTTTAGATGCGGAAAATTTTAAGATCCTAAACGCCTCTTGCTGTAAAGCGGCAGTAGTAAAAGGAGGAGGAGGAAGTGTTTCCCCTAGTTTTTCCTTTCTCTCCGTGATCTGTAATACTTTCGTTTTTTTTACTATAGAATCCAGGAATCCAGAAGCTTCATTTTGAGTGAGAAACGCTTCTCTTTTAGGATAAAAAACGATCTTATCATTTTCTCCAGATCCGTAAAACACGGTAGCGGAAACAAGCCAGGTGGTAACAGGAACAAAGCTGCGGATCTCTTCTTCGCGTTCGCAAATCCATTTTAGAGCGACTGATTGTACTCTTCCTGCAGAAAGACCGTCTCCGCCTACCGCTCTCCATAAAAAAGGACTGATCTTATATCCGATGAGTCTATCTAAGATCCTTCTGGCCTTTTGAGAATCCACTAAGTCCAGATCGATCTCATCAGGTTCGGAGATTGCCTGTAAAATTTTGTCCTTCTGTATTTCTTGGAAACGAATTCGGGAGATCTTTGCCTTCTTCCCTAATTTTTGGGCCAGGATGTAGCCAATAAATTCTCCTTCTCTATCCGGGTCGGTTGCGATGAGTACAGAAGAATGGGATTTTGCCTCTTTTAAAATGGAAGATAGTATCTTCTTTTTGCCTTTTAGAGGAACATACTCCGGCTCAAAATCCTTTTCTATTTTGATCCCGATACGATCAGCCGGAAGATCCAAAATATGTCCGAAGGTGGCTAGCACCTTGTATTCCTTTCCCAAATAGGAAGAGATGGTTTTGACTTTAGTAGGAGATTCTACAAGTACTAGGACGGACATTTTGGATCGGACCGGAAATCCGGCCCTTCCGTATTTTTCTAATGAGGTCCTAACTCTTCAATCAAATATCCGTTCGGATAAGTAGGGTTATTTCTTTTAGTTACATAGTACGGAGTTTTTCTCGGCGGCCAAAAATATCGTAAGAAAAATGCTCTGAATTTCAAAACAGAATAAGTTAAAGCTGCAACGATAGGATTCGGTTTTGGAAATCCCATGGCATCTCTAAGAGGTTTATCCATAAGTGAATATACAGCATGATAGACCAAATATTCTAGGCCGGGGATTTTAGGAATTCTGGCAGAGGCAATCTTCATAGTAGCAAGTGCAACTTGTTCCGAATCAGGTGTGCGGCGGAATTTTTCTTTTTCGAATCGCTGATTGAATTCCAACATTTCTTCGTAGGTTTCCGGAATATTTTTGATATTCATCATTTTTCCGATCCGTTTCCAAAGATAGAAATTGGCTAACCTTTCTTTTTCAGTACTTTTTCTCCACCCGAACTTTTGGTTCCAGCGATCCGGCTCGAATATAAATGTAGTGAGCGTATATAAGAAGTCCTCATTCTTGATATCGTATTCTTTATGGATCTGGTTCAGCTTTCTCATGGCTTTCCTTCCTCTTTCGCTGTCCAATCCATTCTCTATAAATTCCGCCAGGATTAGAGCCGTATCATCGTATCTTTTTTGTCCTGCAAGTTCGAATCGTTTGGTAGTATTTAATATTTTTGAAATAGAAGGGATCGCAAATGTCCTGAAGAAGGAAATAGCAAGCGAGATCTCCACATCCTGAGGGAAATCATAACTTCCTGCAAGAAACACTATCTTTTGTGCATCCTTCTCCGCATCTAACCTATTAATTTGTTTTAATATTTTCAAACGGTTGAACATCTGTTTATTTTTTCCTTTGATACCGAACTTTTTATTTTTCCGCTTTTTCGCACAGATGTTCGGTTAAATGTATATAGCAACTCTTTTCTTTTAATACTTTTATCCCAAACAATGCGGACATAAAAAAATCCCGACGTTTTTACCGCCGGGATTTTAAAAACGATAGATTGTATTCTAATCTTAGCCGTTAGAAGGAACTGGGAAAAGTCCTTCGATAGAAAGATATCTTTCTCCGGTATCGTAATTGAAAGTAAGGACTGTAGATCCTTCCGGAAGTTCAGGAAGTTTTTTAGCTACCGCTGCCAAAGCTGCACCGGAAGATACTCCTAAGAAAATTCCTTCTTCCTTTGCTGCACGAAGTGCGTATTGGAAAGCCTCGTCCTTAGAAACTTGGATCACACCGTCGAGTAGATCAGTATGTAAGTTTTTAGGAATGAATCCCGCTCCAATTCCTTGGATTGGGTGCGGTCCAGGTTTTCCTCCGGAAATTACTGGAGAGGCTTCCGGCTCAACTGCAAATACTTTAGTATTAGGGAACTTCTCCTTTAAAACCTTAGCAACTCCTGTGATATGTCCGCCTGTACCAACTCCAGTGATCAGAGCATCTACTCCGTTAGGAAAGTCTTTCAGGATCTCTGCTGCAGTAGTATCAATATGAACTTGAATGTTTGCTTCGTTCTCGAACTGTTGAGGCATCCAAGCTTTTGGAGTTTCAGAAACCAATTGTTTCGCTCTTTCGATTGCTCCAGGCATTCCTTTTTCGCGAGGAGTGAGGTCGAATTCCGCGCCATAAGCAGCCATAATTCTTCTTCTTTCCACACTCATAGATTCAGGCATTACCAGGATCAAACGATATCCTTTTACTGCCGCAACAAGAGCTAAACCGATACCGGTGTTTCCGGAAGTCGGCTCGATGATTACTGTATCCTTAGTGAGTTTTCCGCTTTTTTCAGCGTCCTCGATCATAGAAAGCGCGATACGATCCTTGATAGAACCGCCTGGATTGCTACGCTCTAATTTAGAATATACATTGTATTTGGATCCAAAGAGTCGGTTGATTTTCACGTGGGGTGTGTTACCGATCGTCTCTAAGATATTATTTGCTTTCATCAGGAATTCCTACCTCTGCAGCTGGGTTTATATGAACTTGTCAATATATTAAACATCTTTTTCACTATATCAAATGCGATCAATGAAAAAAGAACAAAACTGTCCGGATATTTCTAAGACCGGTCATACTTCTTTCAAGACAATTCCGGCTAAAAAGGATTCAGTCTCAGGGCCGAAAGAAAGTCCGAGTCCCTTATAAACCGCATAAATACTAGAGATATGCACGTTCGAATCTCCAGGTGTGGCGGCATATCCCCTCACTTCTTTACCGTTCACTTCCAAGGCGGAAAGTGGAAACACTGCATGAGAGAAAATCCTTCCATACAATCCTCTATCTCTTCCAGAAGAGAAGATCGAGTTTGTGGAAACAAGCTCAGTGATACTTAAGAATGGGTCATTATTGATCTTGGATACCAACCATTCTTTAGAAACTTCTCTCTTTAGGCGTAGATGAAAACGAATCAAGTGCATATAGGGTGAATTTATCGTTACAGAAGAAGACCCCAATTTAATACTAAATCCCAAATCAGAATATACTTCGTTCAATAATCTTCCATGGTGGGTGCCTGTTGGCGATTCAGGAAGAACAAGTAATGGCCCGGTGACGTGGGGATCGTTTTTTGCCATGTCTGCATCTCTTCGGATCACGAAAAAATCAGCTTCTTCTAAAATATTTACCAGTTCTTGCGGTTTTTCTGAGTAGAAGGGCCTAAGTATTCCGGCTAACGTATGAGTGTTACAAGTAGAAATATGTATGAATCTAGGCGGATCTTTTTCTAAAATCGGAGTGCTTTCCGGATATAAAAATTGAGGTCCGAAAGAATGTTCACTTCCCTGGGCGATAAAAATTTTGATCCGATCGTAAATTGGTTCTGAGTATTCCGATTTTCTTTTATCTGCAACTCCAGGAGGAGAAGAATCACATACAACCTGAGACTGAGACAATGCGTCCTGTTTGGAGACCCATTCAGGAAAAAAGTTACGAACCCCATTTGACCCGTCATCTACTATGATCCCGCCTTTTTCTAACAGGGAAAGTATCTGAGGTATTTCTGATTTTTGTAATTTGTACGGTTCTACAAATACTTGGAAGCCGCCAAACTTATTCTTTAATAATAATAACAAAGAAGCCAGAGGCCAACCTATGACCCCTGTCCCTCTTAGGTATACTCCCGGAGTTTTTGTTTCGCTCACATAGTAAAGTATTCCGCAAGTTCCCTAAACGTATAGGAAAATTTTGGAAAATTAAACTATGCTGATCCTATAGGAAAAATCCTCCAGATAATTGTTCTTATAGGAAACGTAATTTGCAGCGGTTCTCTCTATCAAATTCCTTTCTTCTTCCGTAATATCTCTTACGATCTTTGCAGGAGATCCCATTACCATTGCTCCTGGTGGGATGATCTTGCCCGGGGTCACCATAGCACCTGCGGCCACAAAGGAATATTCTCCGAGCTCCACTCCATCCATGATGATTGCACCCATTCCAACGAATGAATTATTTTTAAGTTTGCATCCATGAAGAACAGCCCTGTGGCCAACGGAAACATTGTCTCCGATTTCCACTGGATGGGTGTTTCTGGAAACATGGACAACCGTCATGTCCTGTATGTTTACATTGTCTCCGATACGAATATAATTCACATCTCCCCGTATCAAAGTTTGGAACCAGATAGAAGAATCTTTTCCGATCACTACATCTCCTACTACCAAAGAACCTGGAGCTAAAAACACTCCATCTTTGAAGATAGGGCGTTTACCCATGTATTCTAAAATATTTCCCGCCAGATGTACTTCTTGCATATAATTTCCCTCAATAGCGCTACTATCTTACAACATTCCTTGGCCTGGACAAGTCCAAATTATAGAAGTTTTTCCGAGCGGGCTCTCCTTATATCAAAATTCAATTATGCGCAAATTTTAGGATTTCTATCTTTTCCAAAGTTTCTTTAGAGATCCTTTTCCATCCTGATCCTATAAACCAATTCTCCACCTCGGTTCCTAATTTTTCCGAATCGTTTTTTTTCAAGGTTTGTAAAAGAGATAGTGTAACCGGCTCGTAACGCACCAAAGAAATGGATCCTTTTCGGGAAGAAAGTGTCCTAATTAATCTTGGCAGATCTTCCGTATCTTCTATCCTCATTACTTTTTTATGCAAAATTTCCTGGCCAAATAGTGCGGATACACTTGGATCCATTGTTAGATATATATCCGGATTGGACTCCAATAAGAATTCGTTATATTTTACGTATTCTCGAGAAAGTTTTTCCTGGGTTAATAAGTAGATCTTAGAGAAGAATAAGGTCACTAAAAATAAGATCCCTGTCAAAATCCAAATAGAAGTAGGGACTTTTTCGGAATTCTTTTTGGAAAAGAATAAAACTACTGCTGGGACAATTAGCCAAGAAAGATATCTGGTTCCCCAATCGATATTAGAATCATTTGGCGCAAGGTAAGCTCCAAAGAAGAGGGAGATTAAAATTGCTAAGGAAAGTTTTCTTTCAAAACTTTCTAGATCTTTCCAGCGAGTAAAAAAGTATACCAACCATAGGAGGATCCAAGGGCAGAAGAATAAAAATCCAACTCTTCCATTTCCCAAAAAAAGTAGAGACGAATATTTTTCAAGTCCGGTATCCCAGCCTATTTCCGCATTGGCCTCTATCCTGGTTCCCAGAGCAGAGCCATACAGATAATAGTTAATAATTCCGTAAAATACTACTCCTATACCCGTTCCAATTAGTAAAACCAGTCTATCCTTATCTCTTGAAGAAACTCCGGATCTACCCTTGTAAATGAAGTCAATCAGGTGAAATATTCCCAAGAAGAAGTATAAAATTGTATTCTCCGACCGGAAGAAGAACCCAAGTCCTACAAAGAATCCAATAAAAAGTCCGAGTGGCTTAGTTTTCACCGGACAGGCATAAAAAGTAAGACCTATACAGGTCAAAAGAAATGTAATCGAATAATCCGGAAATAAAGCGGAATGAAAAAAAGCAGGACCTAAACATAAAAATAGAACTGCAGCCCATTTTAAGTCCAATTCGAATTTTAGGAAAAATACTCCGATCCAAAAGAACAAAATAGAAACGTAAAATAGAAAACTATAATCTCCTAATAGGCCGAATACGGATGCATATAGAGAGAATGCTACAGGAAAAGGGCCGGAAATCCCGTTTTCCAAATGGACCTGCCAGCTCGGAAAAAATTTACAACCCCCTAGATCCTCCAATATTTTACAGCTGAAGTATTGGCTTTTATATCCAGAATCGATGAATGCTTGGGCCTGAACGATCTTGTTCTGGTTATCGGAGACTAAAATCGAATTTGCATCTATCTTAAATAAGAATAATGCTGTGAATACAATACAACTAAGTGGAAATAGAAACTGAAGTTTAGAAATAAGATATTTTCTTCCGATTGTTTCCAAGGAGAGGCTAGGTCCCTTTATTTTCTAATCCGGATATATGACCCTCGAAAATCTGATATTTCAACTTTTTTTTGAATAAAATCTACTTTGACCTTTTTTTGTGCATTCGTACCTTAGCCTATAATGTTCTCATTAAAAAAAGAGTTCGGAGAGAAGGAAAAAAAATTCGATCGGAAGAAATTCGCTCAGATACTTTCGATCTCTCTAGTGGTTGGATTTTTATTTGCGACCGCAGTCCGAATCTGGTTCCTATTTCCTTTCGTCCCGGAAACGGAAGAGATGTCTCCTGCCTTTCCTAAGGGAAAAAGAATCTATATCTCCCGCTTCGTCAGGGATTCTTCCTTATTTTTAGGTGATGTAGTCCTAGTCGAACATCCTACACAAAAAGGAAAAGTGACATTGGTCCGTATTATGGGAAAATCTGGAGACCAGATCTCCATCAAGGATAAAGTCCTTTATCGAAATGGTATCTCCGAGGCTCAGGAAAAATCAGACTTCTCCTTACAACACAAGGACGCAAGACCTGCTTTCTCCGGAACCTATTCTACTAGGGACAATCTTTCCAACCTAACGGTAGAAGATCGAAATTACTTTCTTTTATGCGATAACCGAGACGACTGTGTGGATTCCAGAGATTTCGGCCCCTTGCCTTTCGAAAAGATCATAGGCAAAGTTTTCTAACTTTCCTTGCGATCCACATCCGGACCGCGACAGCGATGCGCAGGGTTTAGTCTCGTAGAGACCGAAGCGTAGCGTAGCCCGTAGCAGCGCGGTCTGAGCGAAGCGAGGAGTCGCCCAGAACTCATTTTTAATGATTAGAATCCATCCTAAAATTCACGAAAAAACGGATTTTCAGGATGGTTTTGTTATAAAAAGATGTATTTGAAGAGCCAAAGGCTCCTGTTTTATCAAATAACATTAAGGAAATAAAGGGAAGAAAATGACAAGAATCGCTATCAACGGTTTTGGCCGAATCGGTCGCTTGGTATTTCGTTCGGGGATCAAAGACCCAAATATTGAATTTGTAGCTATTAACGACCTAGTAACTCCGGACAACCTAGGATATCTTTTAAAGTACGATTCAACTCATGGCCGTTTTAACGGAACCGTGGAGCATACGGACGACGCACTTATCGTAGATGGCAAAAAAGTTCTTTGTGTATCCGAAAGAGATCCAGAAAAACTCCCTTGGAAAGACCTAAAAGTGGACTACGTGATCGAATCTACCGGTCTATTCACCGACAGAGTCGGCGCAGAAAAACATATCAAAGCCGGAGCTAAAAAAGTCGTGATCTCCGCTCCTGCAAAAGACAAGGACATCCCTACTTTTGTTATGGGAGTAAACAACGAGAAATACGATCCAAGCAAAGACCATGTTGTTTCCAACGCTTCCTGTACTACGAACTGTCTGGCTCCGATCACTAAAGTGGTTCTGGACAATTTCGGGATCGAAGAAGGTCTGATGACCACTATCCACGCTACTACTGCTACTCAACCTACTGTAGACGGTCCTTCTAAAAAAGACTGGAGAGGTGGAAGAGGCGCAATGCAAAATATCATCCCAGCCTCTACGGGTGCTGCAAAAGCTGTTGGTCTTTGTATCCCTGAAGTAAACGGCAAACTAACCGGTATGTCTTTCAGAGTTCCAACTCCTGACGTTTCCGTTGTGGACTTGACCGTTAGAACTACTAAAGAAACCAGCTTAAAAGAAATTTCTGCAAAAATGAAAGAAGCTTCCGAAGGTTCCATGAAAGGAATTTTAGGTTATACGGACGAGATGGTTGTTTCTAACGACTTCTTAAGCTCCACTCTTTCTTCTATCTTTGACGCGGACGCTTGTATCGAACTAAATTCCAGATTCTTTAAATTGGTTTCTTGGTACGATAACGAGATGGGTTACTCTAATAGAGTTCTAGACCTAATCCGTTATATGGCTAAAAAAGGTTAATAGATGCAGCAATTACCCAGACTCGAAAACGAGGACGTCAAGGGGAAACGTGTTTTTCTGAGGGTCGATTTTAACGTCCCTCTAGAAAACGGAAAAGTTTCCGACAAGACTAGAATTGAAAAGACCCTTCCTACCATTGAACTATTGGTAAAAAAAGGTGCCAGGGTGGTGATCGCAAGTCACCTTGGCCGCCCAAAAGGTAAACCGGATCCTCAATATTCTATGGAACCCGTTTACGAAGTTTTTAAAGAGTTAGTTAAAACTTCCGTAATATTCTCTAAAGACGTGATCGGAGAGAATGTTGTAAAACTTTCCAAAGAACTAAAGGATGGAGAGATCCTGGTTTTGGAAAATTTACGTTTTCATAAAGAAGAAGAGGAGAACAATCCCGGTTTTGCCAAAAGCCTGGCAGCTCTTGCGGATGTTTATGTAAACGATGCATTCGGTGCGGCTCATAGGGCCCATGCTTCTACGGAAGGAATTGCTCATCTTCTGCCTTCTTTTGCAGGTTTGTTGATGTACAAGGAGATTACCGAACTTTCTTCCCTTCTTTCCCGCCCTGCAAAACCTTTCGTGGCAATCATCGGAGGTTCCAAAGTTTCTTCTAAGATCAGTGTGATCAAAAACCTCATCGAAAAAGTGGATCATATTTTGATCGGCGGCGGAATGGCTTATACCTTCCTGAAATCCAGAGCTATTCCTGTTGGTAATTCCTTAGTAGAAAGAGATTTCGAAGTGGAAGCATTCCAACTTATAGAAAGAGCTGGAGTCGCAGGTGTCGATTTCCAACTTCCTGTGGATCATGTGATCGGCGACAAATTTGATGCGAATGCAAAGACCAAAACCGTGGATAAGATGGGAATTTTAGACGGTTGGATGGGAATGGATATCGGTCCTAAAACGATCGCAAATTACGAAAAAGTAATTAAGAACGCTGCAACCATCGTCTGGAACGGCCCTATGGGAGTTTTCGAATTCGATAAATTCGCAGCCGGCACCATGGCAATCGCAAAGGCGGTCTCTAAGTCCAAGGCCAGAACAGTCGTAGGCGGAGGAGATTCCATCGCAGCGATCAATAAGGCAAAAGTGGAAGATAAGATCACCCACGTTTCTACCGGAGGAGGAGCCTCCTTGGAATTTTTAGAAGGAAAAAAACTCCCCGGAGTTGTAGCTCTTCTGAAAGAAAAAACCTAAAACGAAGTAAAGGAAATATATATGCGCCCTAAAATTATCGCTGGTAACTGGAAAATGAATCTTTCCGAAAAGGAAGCGTTGGCACTCGCAAGCGGCCTAAAGGAAAAGTCCTCTTCTCTTCCCGATAATAAAAAGGCGGTTGTATTTCCTTCTTCCATTCATTTGGCTGCTGTCGCAAGAATATTAGAAAACTCGAAAGTATCTGTAGGAGCACAGAATATCTACCCTGCTCCTCTAACTGCCATGACAGGAGAGACCGGTCCAGACCAACTTTCCGAACTAGGTATCAAATTCGCTCTCGTAGGTCACTCGGAAAGAAGACAGTTTTTGGGTGAAACGAGCCTATTCTGTAACCAAAAAATCTCTTATCTTGCAAAACACGGTTTCACTGCGGTGTATTGTGTTGGAGAAACCTTGGCAGAAAGAGAATCGGGCAATACTTTCGAAGTTCTGAAAAAACAAATCCAAGAAGGTTTAGGTTCTATTGAAAGCGACCAATTCTCGCGTATCTGGGTTGCTTACGAACCAGTTTGGGCGATCGGGACCGGAAAGGTAGCAACTCCGGCTCAAGCCCAAGAAGCTCATGCATTTATCAGAAAAGAAATTTCCGGATTATTCCAAAATGGGAAAACAATCTCAGATGTTATGCCTATCCTCTACGGCGGTTCCGTAAAAGCCGATAACGTGAAGGAACTCCTATCCCAAGCAGATATAGATGGAGGACTCGTAGGCGGGGCCAGCCAGAAGCTGGAAAGCTTCTTAGCTTTATTCTAATTTCTTTCTACCGCAATAGTGCGGTATGGGAAACTACGAAACGGCTTGTCAGCCTAGGGCTCAGCGGTAGTTTGGATCTAAAGCGGATTATTTCGCCAAAAAAACATACCTTTTTACCTTTAGGAATTCGACTCATGGGCTTTATCACCGGAACCATCCTTGTTCTTTTCGTTTTCGTCAGTCTATTTCTGATCCTTCTTGTTATGATCCAAACAGGCAAAGGAGGAATGGGTGGAGTTCTTGGTGGAGGAGCAAGCCAATCTGTTTTTGGTTCCTCTACTGCGGATGTTTTGACTAAGGCAACCAGAGTTGCTGGACTTCTTTTTTTGGCTTTGTCTCTGATTCTTTCTTTCCTTTTTGCGAAGACTAGCGGATACAATACCACTCCAACACCTGAGATCCTTCCTCCACCAACCGCGGAAGAGGCCCAGGGCAACCAAGGAGGGACCAATGCCCAAGAATCCGCGCCTACTACCGCACCAAGCACCGAAACCCCAGCGCAACCTAAGCCTTAATTTTTATTTTTCACCGAAGGCGGCTCCCAAGGCCGTCTTCCTTCTGCTCCTTCTTCTTTCCTTCCTTTCAATCAACGCTCAGAACCAGGATGGGACAAAATCCCAGAACAATTCCTCCTCATCTTCTACCCAAATGTTAAATCAGCGGATCTTGCGTGCTTATGAAAGTTTGAGTGTTGCCAGAGAACTTTTGAAATTCGAAAGAATGGAAGCTCTTCCTATCGGGACCTTGGTGACTTGGGTGGGGAATTACCCGAATCGTAAAGGTGTGAAGATCACTAAGTTCTCTGTGACCCAATCTCCTACTCCAGGAGGGATAGAAAGAGCAGAAGAAAAGTCCATTCTTCTGGAATTTAACGGGTCTACTCTTTCTAAGGTGGTCTCTGAAATCAAAACTGCAAATTATTCCGCAGAAGACACCATCATGATCCGCATGACGGACAATACTCCTTTGGATAATAATGTGGATGATCTGGTGATCTATGCGGATCGGAACGGTAGAGAGGCGGAATATCCTCTGAATTACCTACCTGATGAGGGGGTAAACCGGGACAGATCCGAGTTTAAGAAAGAATTTTACTTAAAACTTATCGAGGATTTTTTCGTGCATGTTCTAAGACTTCAGGAAATGCAGACGCAACATTCTTCCAGAAATCAAAAAAAATTACTGCAAAGTTATAAAGAATCCCTAGAATATTGATCCGGATGTCATCCCTAATGGAAAACCTCCACGAAAGAGCGGAGGAACTCCAAGCAATTCTGGACGGAATCACGGAGCCCCTAGTTTTAATAGACTCGGGCTTCCGGGTCCGTCGTGTAAACAAGGCCACTCTTGAATTTTCAAGTGAGCCCGACTTCCCCTCTACCCTGGGCAGGAAATGTTACGAGGTACTGTACAATCGTTCCGCAGTTTGTCCTTACTGTCCAATGAAGGACCATCATGAAAATGAATCCGACTTCGACGCACAATTCGAAGGAAAGGGAGAAATTGGGCGAGAGATCTTTCACGTAGCCAATGACCAAAAGGAAACCTTATACTTGGATTTTTTTCCAATTCGTAAGGATGGAAGTATCGTCTCCATAGTCGAGAAGATCAGTAATATCACACGTATCAAAGAAAAAGAAGAAGAGAACCTAAGGATACGTAACCTGGCTTCTCTTGGGATTTTTATCTCCGGTGTAGCTCACGAGTTGAATAACCCGCTCACTGGTATGAGCCTCACATTGCAAAACCTGATGAATAATCTATCCAGTATGGATCCTGCTTTTTTCCGAAAAAGATTGGAGATGATCAAAGAGGATCTTACTCGTGCAGCGATGATCGTTTTGGATGTGATCAGTTTTGCGAAACCGGATAAATTAGTCACTACCACCGCTGATATTCATGAAACCATAATGAAGGCAAAAGACTCGGTCACCTGGGTCTATCCTGTTCTTTCCAAAAATACTGAATGGGAAATTTTAAGCGAACCTGGTATGACCTTCCAATTCAATCCGGTCAAGATGGAAAGACTATTCATCAATCTTTTCAAAAACTCTCTACAAGCTTACGATTATGGAGAAGGTAAGATCAAAGTAGAAGTCAGACGCACTCGTAATATGATGCATATTTTTGTGGAAGATACCGCTGGGGGAATTCCGGAAGATATGCTGGATAAAATTTTCTCTCCATTCTTCTCTAAAAACAAGTCGGGGATCGGAACAGGTCTCGGACTTTCCATCTGCCATTCCATTGTAAGAGAACATTCTGGAGAATTGACGGTTCGTTCTTATGATAGAAGGACCAGATTTAAAATTTCTCTTCCCTTAGTACAACCCAAAGGAAACTAAATTGTCCAATCATCGTATCTTAGTAGTAGAAGATATACATTCCATCCGGGAGGCGGTTAAAGATATCCTAGTCCGAGATTACGAAGTTTTCGATGCGGAAAATTACGACGAAGCAGTCAAAATACTTTCTAACGAACATATTGATCTTGTCATCACGGATATACGTATGCCTGGTAAATCTGGACTGGATCTGATCAAGACCATCCAAAAGGAATATCCTTCCGTGCAATATTCCTTGATGACCGCTTATAATATTAACGATTATATTAACTTTGCATACCAACACGATATCTGGAATATCATTCCGAAATATTCTTTCTTGGATATTAATCTGATCACTGTGATGGTCAAAAAACTCATTTATAAAGATATCTTCGGAGTAGAAAAATATTTTAGCCCTGATTTCAAAATTTTAGAAAGCGACAGAGAAGAAGAATTCTTAGTACCTCCGGAAAACGGGATAGTGTTCCGTAAGATCAGTTCCGACAAGGATCGAAATTATATCTGCAATCGTGTAGGAAAATTCCTGATCGAAAAAGGAGCACCTAATGCGGTCCAACAAATCTTAGAAGAGCTGACTTCTAATGCAATGATCCGTGCTCCGAGAGACTCCAAAGGAAATTCAAAATACCAATATGAACTTCCTTCCCGTGATCTCCTTGTTCCTTTAGAACATATACAACTCGCTGAAACTGATTATTTTGAGATAGGCTACGGGATCGCAGAAAATTCTTATATTGTAGTAGTCCGAGATCATTTCGGTTCTTTGAACAAAAAGGAAATTTTAAAACGTCTGGATAGACATATCACTGTGGACAGTCCTACAGGTTTGCCTGCGGGTCTTGCAGATTCTCATGGTCGTGGTTTGTATATCTGTAGAGAGATCTCTGATCAGTTGATCTTTAATATCGAAAAGGATACAAGAACAGAAATTATAGCGCTCTTGGATAAGCAAACGAATAAAGGTTATAAGTCTCTTTCTATTTACGAAATTTAATTTTTCTTAAGCAATTTACTGAGACAAAATAGTCGTCTAAATTTTTCCCTTACTCAGAAGAAAAAAAATTTGGAAATAATTAATTCTGTTCTTAGAAGTTTATTGCTTGTATCTATCCGTTCAATTTAGATCCTGCTAGACTATTAATCGCTATTATTCATTAGTAACGATTGATAGGGATCTTTAAATATGAAATATTCCAAATATATAACTCGAGTAACATTTTTTTTCCTAATATTTTGTAATATTCTCACGCTCTCCTGTAGCAGCGATAAGAGTAATAATAATCTATCGATACTTGCATTATTGCTTCAGGATAATAGCTGCGAAAGTACTCCGGAAAATTGTAATCTCGGCGAATTTACTAGCGCCTCAGCGGCTGAAGCAAACGTATGGGTAGGAATTACCTTTGCTAAAAATCAATTTGTTGCAGTTTCTCAAGACGGTACGAATCGAGTAATGACTTCCCCGAATGGGATCAACTGGACTGCTAGAGCGGCTTCTCAGGCAAACCAATGGTTATCAATAGTTTACGCGAAAGACATATATGTGGCACTTGCCAATTCGGGAACAGACCGTGTAATGACTTCTCCCGATGGGATCAATTGGACTACCAGATCGATACCTTTGCTAAATTACAATTGGGTGACCTATGGCAAAGGGCTTTTCGTTGCAGTGGCTGACGGGTCGACATTTCAAACTTCTCCGGACGGGATCAACTGGACCCCAAGGACCGCACCTGCAAATCAATCCTGGCGCAGCGTGGTGTTCGCTAATAATAAATTTGTGACAGTCAGCTCAAGTGGCGGAGTCGGAACCTCTTCAGACGGGATTAATTGGACTCTACGCACGGCAGCGGAATCGAACGATTGGCGTTCTGTTACTTTCGGGCATAATCTTTTTGTGGCCGTTGCATTGACCGGCACGAATAGAGTAATGACTTCCCCGGATGGGATCAACTGGACTGCTCGCTCCGCCTCGGAACAAAATGAATGGTACGAGGTGTATTACGCGAACGGTCTATTTATGGCAGCGGCAGCTACCGGAACAAATCGAATTATGACCTCGACTGACGGTATTAACTGGACAGCTCGCCAACAAACTGAAAACAATTTTTGGAAGGGGATCGCTTATGGAAATGATAAATTCGTGGTCGTTGCTGTAGACGGTACGAATCGAGTCCAATATGCAACTTGGAAATAATGTTTCTATCTCTCCAATTCCCTATAGAGAACGATATCATTCCCGCCTTCTAAGAATGCTTCTCCGTTGTGGCCAGAAGAATAAAAACGAAATGGTTTTTCTCCGGTTCGGATCTTTTCTTCTTTAAGAATATAACCTTCTTCATCCAAGAAGAATAAGTTTCCTTCCCATTCACCAGCAAACCAAGCTCCAGAATGAAATACAGTTTGATAAACTGATTGGGCCTTGTTCCGATTCTTTTCGAAGAGTACTTTACCGGATTTAGAATATAAGGTCAGTTTATCGGAGAAGCCTGCAAGCACTCCGCCATCATCCGAAACTGCAAGATTTATTTTATATGGGATTACTCGACCTAGATTCCATTCTTCCGATTCTGATCCGTCTCTATCGTATACTCGGATAAAATCTCTATTGTTTTTCAGGAAGTGAACCGCGATCTTCTGACCGTTAGCGGAAATAGAGAGACTTTTGGCAAATACCGGCTCCTTCTCCCCTAACTTCGCTTCGAATAGTTTGTTTCCCTTTCCATCCAAAAGGAATAATTCTCCACCCGAAAATAGGACTGAAGTTTCTCCATTAGAAATTCCTTTTGGAGCAAACGAGATATCCGTCAAAAATCTACCGTCTAACTTTTTTGCTCCTAAAGAATTTCCGTTAATATCGGAAACCAAAACTTGGTTATTATCTCCGGATAAAAAGAGGACCAGGTTTCCGTCAGGATGAATACGAGGATAACTTTTGTAATCCTTGGTCCAAAGTAGTTCTCCCGCTTCCGAGAAAAATTCCACAGAACTTCCTATCTTTTTGTAGGCTAAAAATCCTTTGGCTCTGAGCGGATACTCTATTCGGATAGAATCGTCGGTCGGGAGAGATTCTCCCCATGGAATCCTTATATAAGAAGTTTTGGTTTTATACCCGTTGATGGTCCTTTCCGGATCGAAATCGCTACGCGGATCTGGAAAGCTGGCTAACTTGGATTCTTTGTTCCAATACCAGGTTTTTTGTACAGTTCGCGCAGACTCGTACGGATTCCCCAAAAAATAATAAAATCCTAAAAAGAATACAAAACTTAGGGCCAAAATCCTAGAGATCATACGAGTTTCCTCAATCGATTGTACATTAGATAGAGAGAAGTTGCGGCAACCACTTCTCGGAACAACTCCCTTTTAAAAGGTAGGAAGAGTTCCTTCACTTCCGTTTTTTCGCCCTTGATATGGGTTCCTATAAATACAGTTCCTACTTTTTTTGTAGGAGTTCCACCACCGGGGCCGGCGATCCCGGTAATACTGATTGCCAGATCTGTTCCGAGTAGTCTTGCTCCGTTATCCGCCATTTCGGTTGCAGTTTCTTCGCTGACCGCACCGTGAGCTTCCAGGGTTTCTTTTTTTACCCCCACTATATTTTCTTTGATCAGATTGGAATAACTGACTACAGATCCTAAAAAGTATTCGGAAGAACCTGCTCTATCCGTTAGAATCTTAGCTGCGAGTCCGCCTGTGCAACTTTCGATCGTTCCTAAGGTAAGTTTTCTTTCCGAGAGAAGTTTAGGAAATTCTTCGAATAAGTCCCCAGTACAAAGTCCTTTGTATTTTTCTTTGGTCTTTTGGATCAATTCTTGGACTAAATTTTTGTCCTCGGATTGGTAGGTGACTCTGATAAATCCTTTTTTTGCAGCTACCCCCCAGACAGCTTTACCATTTTTTAAAGCCTCAATACCTTCTATAAATTCCTGCTGGAATAGGGACTCGCTCATTCCCCAGATAAACAGAAAATCAGAATATAATTCTCCTGACTGGAATTGTTTCTGGATCAGAGGAACTAATTCTTCTTTGAACATGGCTACCATCTCGGAAGGAACCCCAGGCATACAGGCCAAATAAGCGCCTTGTTGGAGTTCCGACCAAAACCCTGGAGCTATTCCTACGGAATTATTCAAAACTGTAGAATTAGAAGGAATAGATACCTGACGTAATGCAGTAGTCAGCGCCTCTTGAAAACCTTTGCCGCGAAGACGATACAATGCTTGGAGTCTATCATGAGCTTTGTCATTTAGCACTGCTTTCGAAGAAGTAAGTTCACATACAACTTCTAAGGTATAATCGTCTTCCGTTGGACCAAGACCACCAGTCATCACGAGTAGGACCGGATTTTCTTTAGATGCAACACCTGCTAATTTTTTCAACTCATCTCGGATCAGTTTAGGATCATCTGGTAATACTAGGAATTTCTCAGTAGAATATCCTAAGCCGAAGAGTTCGTTTGCGATCCAGGAAGAATTTGTATCTTGGCTTCTTCCTGCAGTCAGTTCAGAACCTGTGGAAATGACAGTGACCTTAGGAGGATTCAATCTTCTTTCTCCAATCTTTCCGGAGCAGAAACCCCGAGTAATGCTAAACCTTCTGCAAGTACGACACGCACCGCTTGGCAAATTCTTGCAAGTCCAAGTCTTGTAGACTCATCCGAATCTTTCAGCCTATTATTCTTTGCTATATAGAACTGAGTGAACGCTCTTGCAAGATTCTGGAGATAATTTGCGATCCTATGAGGTTCCAAGGTGGCTGCGGCATCCAACACTTCTTCCGGAAAACGAGAGATCCAGAAAAGAAGTCTTTTTCTCTCTTCTGTCATTTCTAGATTTTCTAATGCTTTTGCATCCGAATTAGTTCCTACTTCCCTGAAGATAGAACAAACTCTCGCATGAGCATATTGCAGATAGAATACAGGATTTTTGTCCGATTCATCCTTTGCTAGATCCAGATCGAAATCCAGAGGAGAATCCAAGGACCTCATTGTGAAAAAATAGCGAGCAACGTCTTTTGCATGTTTTCCCAAGTAGCCGAGCAGATCTTCCATAGTCTGGAATTCTCCAGCACGTTTACTCATCTTCATCTTCTGACCGGCCATAAGAAGGTTCACTTGTTGGGCGATGATCACTTGGAAATTTTCTTTAGGATAGCCCAATGCTTGTACAGCGCCTGCTAGTCTTGCGATATATCCGTGATGGTCCGGTCCCCAGATATCTATGATCTTCTCATAACCTCTGGAAATTTTATCGTTATGGTAGGCAATATCGGCAAGAAGGTATGTAGGACGTCCATCATCCCTTACGACCACACGATTTTTGTCGTCTCCGTAGTCCTCGGACTTAAAGAGCTGTTTACCTTCTTCTTCAAAGACCTTTCCGGATTTTTTTAGGTTCTCGAGTACTCCCAAAACTTTTCCGGATTCATGCAATGTCGTTTCCGAAAAAAATCTATCGAAGCCTACTCCGAATAGATCCAGATCTTTTTTTTGCCAAACTAGATTAGATTCCACAGTCCAACGGGAACATTTTTCTGCGAGAGCGGAATATTCCTTTTTCTCCAGATGGGACTTGATCTCTTTTTCAGTATTCGGATTTCCTAATAATTGCTTAGCGATGATATTGAGGTAATCACCTCTATATCCTTCCGCAGGGATCACGTTCTGGGAAAGTAACTCATCGATAGATCTTCCGTCCTCCGCATTCTCCTGGATAGAATAAGACTCTCCCAGCGCCTCTCGAATGCGCACCATTGTGGAAACACCAAGTAAAAACACCTGATTCCCGTAATCGTTTACGTAAAATTCCTTATCAACGGAATGGCCTACAGCCTTGAGAAGGTTCGCAAACGCTTCTCCGGTAGCGGCAGCTCTTGCGGACACTATATTCAAGGGTCCGGTTGGATTCGCACTTACGAATTCCAAATTTACCTTTTTAGGATTTTCTAATTTAGGAAAAATATCTTTTTTCTGTATGGTATTTTCCAAGAAACGGATGAGGAAAGAAGGAGAGATCCTAAAATTCACGAAGCCAGGAGGAGTAAAATCCACCTTCTCGAATAGATCTGTTCTTGTTTGCAAGTAACCTATAAGAAGTGCTGCAGAGTCTAATGGCTTTTTGCCTAACAGTTTGGAATTTTCCAAAGCGAAAGAGGTAGAATAATCTCCGAAGGATTCTTCTCTGGAATATTCTATTCGGATCCTAAGATCTGAAAAAGAAACGTTAGGTGCTTCTTTTTCGCAATAGAGTTTTACTCCTTCTTTTAAAGCTTCTAAAACGAGTTGTTTAAGAGTATCCGTTTCTTTCATTCTGTCTTTTGTAATAGTTCCTATTTTTTAGGGGACATCATCTCAATCTGGAAACAACCTTTTGCTTCCGATCAGTTTCCAACTTTTATCCAGGGCCCCAAGGACCAGATTTTTCTCCCTGAGGATACATTCAAGATATTGGCACCTGGAAGCTTCGGAAATGATAGGACGTGGTGGGACATCTTTCTTCCCCCATCTTTCCTGAAGAACGATCAGAAAGATCAGTCCTACAGTATAGATAACTAAAAATGCAGTTTTAAAAAGTTTATCCAAGATTTTCCCCTAAGGATTCGTACAGCATAGGTTCAGATTTGAGTCTTTTTCCAAGAAGAGGTTTTAAGGCCCGGTTGCTTAAGCTATCCGCCTCCTTCAGGAGTTCAAGGGAAATCTTTTTGTCCTTCAGATCTCTGTATCTCAATGCTAAACAATCTTGGACGAATAATACGAGTCCAAACTTGTCCGGTTTAGGAGTTCCGCAGTCTCCACATACAATCTCGAAATGGGTCTCGTCCAAACTGCAAGATTGGATCTCCGATAGATTTTTTCCGCAGCTCGCACATTCCATTTCCTTGGATAAAAACCCGCCTACATATAATAACTTCAGTTTAAAAAAAGGCAAGAATACTGGTTTATAACCGTCTTCATCTAATTCTTTCAAAGCTCCCAGAAGAAGTTTATATTCCATAGGATGAGAACCTCCTTCCGTCAAAAAGGAAGAAACCAACTCCACCAAATATGAAACCAAAACGGTTCCTGAATATCCTGTCTTGGCCTTATCGAATCTTCTGATCAACCCAATCTCTTTTACGTTAAACGTCTCTCTTCCTTGGGTGAAATAATAATCTAAGACCGTTAAAGATCCTGGCTCCACTGCGGCGATAGGTCTTGTCTTACTTTTTTTGATCCCTTTTACTCGGAAACTACCTACTTCACCTTCTTCCGGTAGAAGTCGTAAGAATGCATCCCCTTCCGGAAGGATGCGGCTTTCCATCACGATTCCGGTAGTTTTTTTTAAGGCCCCAGGACTAGATCCAGGCATAGATCCTCCTTCTCTTTCATTAGAGCCTCGTCTTCTTCTCCTCGTTCATGATCATAACCGATTAAATGTAAAAAACCGTGCACGAATAATCTGAAAAATTCATCTTCTTCGCTGTGACCTATATTCTTTGCTTGGGCCTTACAGGTATCCCAAGAGATTACGATCTCTCCTAAACTTAGGATCGGTCCGAAATTTCTTTTTTTGATAGGGGGAAGTTCCCAAGGAGTCAGATCAAAACTTAAGGGAAAAGAAAGAACGTCTGTCGCGTAGTCTTTGCCTCTTCTAACCCGATTCAATTCTCGTATGGATTCGTCATCCGTCAAAACCAAGGAAAGATGAGTTGTTATATTAGGAAAAGCGAAAGCACTTAGAATTTCCCATCTAGATCCCAAGGAAGATTCGGAAAGCCAAGAAGGAATAGAATTCGGATCGAAATCCGAAGAGAACTCGAACAAATTAGTGACTCTTAGGGGCGTTTTTCCCCAGGATATTTTTGTTCTTCTCCTCTAAAGCTTTAGTATCCTCAGGTTTAGGATATTTAGGTCTTGAATGAAGACTAGAAAGAAGA